>DAHUYF010000098.1 GCA_027315365.1 Rhodospirillales bacterium
GCCATCGAGCTCGAAGGCCATTGCTACAGCCGGCTGCGCAGCTCCGAGGATTTCCGCGAAGGCGTCGAAGCCTTCCACGCCAAGCGCAAGCCGAACTTCACGGGGCGGTAGCGATGCGTTCTCGCCGCGCCCCGATGGCCCGGTGCCCCTTGAGGGGGCAGCCGTTCGGTCAATTTGCGGGTCTGGAGGAATGACGAGGAATCCGGGGCGCGACGGGGGCGAGCGAGCGCCCCGGGGCCGGGTCTTGCCTATTGCTGCTTCGGTGGCGGCGTCGGCGTCGTGTTGAAAATCTCCAACCGAACCTTCCAGCGGTCGCCGTCTCGGTCATATACCACCGCCCAAAACCCCTTCGATTTGAGCGCGTCGTTACCGGGAACGGACAACGTCATGGACCATGGTCCGGCGGCCCACGCCGAATTGCCCGAAACCTGCGCCTGCTCGACCTTGGTCATGGATTGACGCGGATTATGATTCACAAACGCGGCCAGCCCCTTTTCGATTTCGGCGCGCCCGGATTGGATCGCAGTCGGCGTGATTCGGACGGCGTTCCCGGCATAGAATGAAAGCATCTTTGCCGCGTCATGCTCGTTCGTGGCCTGATCGTATGCGGCCCGGGAACCTTCTGCCCATTTCAGAAAGTCTTGCTCCGCCTTGTCCGCAAGGGCAGGGGCGACGAACCCCGCCGTCACAACCAAGGCAAGCAGCGAGGATCGCACAAACATGTCCTTCTCCCTAAGCACGTTTCGATCTGCAGGCCCGGATGCGCCCTGGCTCCAAGCACGAGACTTGCCTGCCCTGGTCGATCGCCCGAATGGTCAGCTTCCCAAGGCGCGGCAAATGCCGCCCCATGGTGTGGCCTGCGAGGCGAAACGCGAGCCGATGGCGCGTCAGCGGGCCGACGGCATTTTCGGGAAGGCAGGCAATCCATCCCCCAGCGGGTGCCATGAGGGAGCTGAAGCGACATAAATGTGCATCTGCGGCGCCAGGTCCGCACGATCATCAAGAGCTCCCAGCTTAACCGTGAAGAATGGCTCATGGGCGGGAACGCTCCATAGCGGCGTGCCGCAGTCCGGACAAAAAGCGCGGGCAACCTCGGCGCCACTGTCTCCCTTCGAGTAGAACAGTTTCGCCTCGCCCTGGGTCACCACGAGCGCATCTTTCGGCACCAGTCCCACATAGTTCGGCCCGCCTCCGGAAGCCTTCTGGCAATCGGTGCAATGACAGGCGCCAATTCCGATAAACGGCGCCTTGATCTTGAAGCGAATAGCGCCGCAGGCGCAGCCGCCGGTGCGTTCCATTTGAATGTCCTCAATTCGTTTCGACGTCTTCCCTATTGCGCCCTCCCTGCTGACAGCGTTATGTCAGCAATATCTCAGTAGGTCGGCAAGATGAGACGAACTGAACGGCTTTTCCAGATTATCCAGATCCTCCGCGCCGCCAGGAGACCGATCGCCGGCCGGGCGTTGGCCGAAGAGCTGGAAGTCTCTTTGCGCACGCTCTACCGCGACATCGCCGAGCTTATCGCCCAACGTGTGCCGGTCAGGGGCGAGGCCGGCACAGGCTATGTGCTCGACGAAGGCTACGACATGCCGCCGCTCATGCTGACCGCGGATGAGCTGGAAGCCGCCGTGCTCGGCGCCGCATGGGTCGCCCGGCGCGCAGACGTCCAGCTCGCCCGCGGCGCCCGCGATCTCATCGCCAAACTTCAGGCCATTGTCCCACCTGAACTTCGTCCCATCCTTCTCGACGCCGGACTGAAGCCCATATCGTTGAAGCCGATCACGAAGGATGCTTTCGACACGGCTGTTCTTCGAAGGGCTATCCGCGACCGGCACAAGGTTTTAATCGACTATATCGATGCAAACGGCGCCGTCACATCGCGCGTCATCTGGCCGATTTTCGTCGCCTATATGGAGGAGGTTCGCATCATCGTTTCCTGGTGCGAGCACAGGCAGGCATTTCGCCATTTCCGAACCGATCGGGTTCGTCGGCTGACGACATTGGCTGAGCGCTATCCGGCGCGACGCCGCGTACTTCTGAAAGACTGGAAAGAACAGGCCGCCGCGTCGGCGCAATCCGACTCGAACAGAACGACGAAATTGGCCGAGCGGCTACCTTGAGGGGGAGGGGCCGTGTTTTCGGGCGGCCACCCGCGCCTATTCCCGGTCGTAGAGGCGGCGCAGCTCGTGCTTGGCCTGATCGAGGACGCGCCTGCGCACGGCCGGGAGGTTGTGCCCGGCGCGGTTGACGTAGAAGGTCAGCATCGACAGGGCGGATCGGTAGGGCGCCGCCTTGCGCCGCCGGCTCTCTTCGGCGGATCGCTTCAGCGAGCGCGCGATGCGCTTGGGATCGCGCCAGGTGAAGACGCCGCGGTCCAGGTCGAGCGCGTCGCTCTTGCGCGTGACCGCGTTCGACCAGCGCCCGCGCGGCAGGCGTTTCTTGGCGGCAGCCATGCTCCTCCCTCGCCTGAGAGAACGCATCGGCGCCGGCGCGCGTTCCGGCGGCGGCGCCTACTGCCAGGAGATCGCGGCGAGATCGTTGGCGAAGATCGGCGAGTTCCGCCACAGCCCGGCCACGCCCTTCTTCGCCACCGTCACCTGCGGCAGCACGTAGAGGAACGCGTTCACCTGATCCTCGGCGAGGCGGCGCTGGGCGGCCTCGAGCCAGCGGCCGCGCTCGCCCGCATCGGCGGCGGCGCCGACCTTGTCCAG
>DAHUYF010000103.1 GCA_027315365.1 Rhodospirillales bacterium
GGCACCTTGGCCTGCCACTCATAGACCTTGTCCTGCATCTGCCGGGCGTTGGGCGCGGTCGGGACGAGGGCGAGGTAGTCCTGCATCTCGTCGACGGCCTGGGCGAAATCGCCGGTCGCGGCGAGGATGAAGGCGCGGTTGTAATGCCCCTCCGGCCACCACGGCGCGATCGCCAGCGCCTTCTCATAGGCCGCCGCGGCATCGGCAAAGCGCTCCTCGCGCACCGCCGCCTGGGCCTGGACGACGTAGCGCCGCACATCCTCACCCGGCATCGGCTTCACCGCCGCCGCGCGATAGGCCTTGGCAATGACTGCGAAGGCCGCCTGCTGCTGCGCTACGGCCGGCGCCTGCTTGACGACCGCCAGCGCGTCGCAGACGCGCTTGATGTCCATGTCGTCATTGTGGGACAGCAGAAACGATCCGTCGCTGAAGTGCACGCTTCGGCGTTCGCACGACATCGTCAGCATGCGCAGCGGAAGCCGACGGCTGCGGTTGCCGTCCTTGCCGACGAAGACCAGCGCGCCGTCCTTCGCGACCTCGATCGCCTCGACATCGGTGTCCTGGAAAGCGGTGCAAAGGCTCGTCGGACAGAAATCGCCGTGGACCGCCCGCAAGGTCGCACGGGCCTGGTCGACGGACATGCGTGCGGCGGCCGCGTCCGGCATATAGGGCGTCCCGGGTGACGCGCAGCCACCGAGGCAACCGGCCAGCAGCACCGCGGCTCCCCATCGCTTCATGTCGGGCATGGCTCGAGCAGCGACTAGATCTGCGGCCGGCGCGCCACCGCACCGTGCCGCCGGTTCACGAGCCGCACTGGTGCGTTTGATATGCCGCTTCGCCGACTTGCAGGCGATGGTGGATCGCCGCCGCGACCGTGGACATATAGTGAAGGCGGAATGGATCGGGCGCATTGACGTCGTCGAAGACGGGCTCCAGCGGGACATGTTTGCCGATCGCCGGCGGCATCGTCGCGGAGAATGCGCCGGCGGTTTCCTGGATGCCTTTCTTGGTATCGCCGTTGCCGCCGCTCATGACATCGCTGGTGGCTCGGTCGGCGAGATTCCCAGCCGCGGCCATCACCGTCGCCGGGCCGCCGAGCACAAGGTCTAAAGAGGAACTCGCCCTGGTTGCTAGCGGGCGGGACTGATGCGCGTCCAATATCTCGCCATTGACCACATAGTCGGTGTCGTATCGCGGCGCCGCGGATAAGTTGGTACCTTCGGGCAGCGTATTCGGGTTCACGCCGGAGGGATTGAACGATGTCGCCTTGACTTGATTCGCCACGCCCGCCGCATCGGCCATGCCGCCGCCCAGGGAGTGGCCGACGAGTTCGAGCCCCTGCCCTTTGAGGGCGGTCGATTGCTTCAGGATTCGCGCAAGCGCGATCGCCCGCTGGTAATAGGGACTGCTCAGACCGAACGCCTGGTCGGCGTTTCCGTCCCGCCAGTCGGTGAGCGAGGTCGGTTCGGTGCCGCGAAAGACCGCGAATATCTTTTTCGTGGTTTGATCCTCATAGATCGCCGCGCGATAGTTGGAAGCGGCCGGAGCAAGCAGGTTCTCGATCGCCTTGGCCTCCATCCCCGGGAAGAGAGCCTTCATCTCCGGACTGGCGGGATCATCGCTGATGCGGTCGAAGCGGGCGGCTGCAAGGAGGGCCGCCCGGGCCGCGTCGGGCTTGCCGGACCCGTAGACATCGGCGGCCAGAACGGCACGACGCTCAAGCTGCCGGGTAGCGGCCAGGTCCTGCGCGATCGCCCTGCAAGCGGGCGGGGGCGGCGGGGCGTCATGGGACCCTTTCGGCCGCAGCATGGGCACGGGCCTGGCAAGATCGGCAGCTGAAAGTTCCAGCTCGTTTGACGCTGCCGCCGTCGCCTTTTGCCGCGGGCGCACGGCGGCGGCCGGTGTCCCGGTCGGGTTGGACGGCACCTGCGGGATCGAGTGCTCGTTCGGCACCGGGACGGCGTCGTCGGACAACGCGGCGGTCCCGTCCGGATTGCAGTTGATGGCGGTCTTGCACGCCACCGATGCCGGCATGCCGAAATTGACCACGGTCTGGCCCGGCGCGGTGTCGGTCGGCATCAGCGGCATGCCGTCGACGACGAGCCCGCTGTCGGCGCCCGGCGGCGGCGGCGGCGGCGCTGCCGCGTCGAATTTCACCATCTCGCCGAGCAGCCGGCCGCGGATGGCGTCGGTGCGCTGCTTCTCCGCCGCGGCGGCCTGGGCTGCCGCCGCGGCAGCCTGGGCGGCTTGGGCTGCCGCCGCCTGCTGCGCCTGGATATCCTCCGGGCCGCCGGGGGGCGGCCCGAACAGGGCCTCGCCGATCGCATTGCCGATCGCGTTGCCGACGGCGTTCCCGACGATGCCCACGCCTTGCATGACGAAGGGGTTAGGGCCGCCGATAGGGGGGCTAGGCTGACTCATCACGCCGCGAGCCGGCGCATTGCCTGCGGGAGCAGCCGTCGGCGCGGACTGTACGGGCGCGGCCGACGGCGCCGAGGGGCAGGCAACCAAATCGGTGAAGCATTGCGCGCGGGATGCGGTACTGAATCCCAAAGACGACAGCAGGGCGGCGAAGCCGATTGTACACAGCGACAACCTGGGCAATTTTGCCATCTGCACACCCCTTGAAGTACTTGCTCGAAAAACGGCGTCTCCCGCAAAAAACCATTGAACGAATCGCACTCAACCCAACGTCGCAATGTCCGGTGCAACAACTCGTTTCCTGCCTGCATTTGCCTGACTGAACAACAACTGCGTCAGAGTCGCAATTGCAGGGCGGGCCGATCAAGTATAAGTGTACCGGCAAGGCACAAAAATTCAACTTACCAGTTCCCGGGCGCCGCGGTTTTAGCTGGTTTTCGCGAGCGCCGCCCTTGCCGGCGCGATCCCGGCAAAGCTCGAGCCCGGTCCGGACTCAGCTTCGCGCCGCGAGCGCCTCGACCCCGTGCTCGAGGTCGTTCATCAGCGACAGCCCCGGGACGCTGCGGCCGCCGGTCAGGCGGGCGATCCCCGCACCGCCCGCCCAGAGATCGACGGCGGGGTCGAGCGCCGCGCGCAACTCGCTCAAGCTCGCAGCCACCCGCCGGCTCGGAAAATGCGTGCTGAAGGAGAGCGCGACGATGTCGAACGCCTCGGCGCGGCAGCAGGCGGCGATGTCGGCGGCGGGCGTCTGCAGCCCGAGCGACAGGCAGTTTGCGCCGTGCAGGCAGAGAAGCGCCTGCAGCATCAGCAGGCCCATGCCGTGCTCTTCGCCGGGCAGCGTCGTCAGCAGCACGCGCGGGCGGGCGGTCGGGCGCGTCAGCGACGCGGCGGCGCCGCGCAGCAGGGTCTGGAGCTGTTCCGTGACGATGTGCTCCTCGAACACCGAGAGATCGCCGCTTTCCCAGGCATCGCCCACCGCCTTGCACAGCGGCCGCGCGAGGTCGAGCACGAAGCCCCGCAGCCCGGCCTCGTGCAGGCGGCGCTGGAGCCACTGCTGGAACGGCGAGAGGCGGTGCCGCTTGACCAGCGCGAGGGCCGTGTCGACCGTCTGGCGCCCGGCTGTGGCGGCCGGCTCCGGCGCGGCAAGCGAGGCGATGAGCGCGCGAAGCCGCGCCGGCGACTGCCCGAGCAGCCTGCCGGGCCGGAAGCCGCGGTCGAGCAGCTGCTTCACCAGCCGCAGCGTCGCCAGCTCGGCCTCGTCGTAAAGCCGCTCGCCGCCGGCCGAGCGGGCGGGCCTCGGCACGCCGTAGCGGCGCTCCCAGATGCGCAGCGTCTCCTTGGGAATGCCGATCTCGCGCTCGACCACGCCGATCGCGATCAGACGCTCATTCCTCATGGCCGGTGGGTGGCTGGTTCCCCATGCCTTCCGATCCTGTCGCGCCGCGGGCGAGGGCTTGCTCGCGCAAGGGTCTGCCCCGAACGCAGGCCGATGCTAGGCGCCAGGGCTTCAGAAGATGTTAATGGTCTGTCCTATACAAATCATCAACATTCAGCGGTTCAATCGATTTCCCCGGAGGTCTCCCTCATGTCGTGGTTCGTCCCTGGCCGTCGCCCGGCCGCCCTCGTGGCGGCGCTGAACAACTCGCAGGCGATCATCGAATTCACCCCCGACGGCACGATCATCGGCGCCAACGGGAATTTCCTGCGGCTGGTCGGCTATCGACTGGAGGAGATCAAGGGCCGGCACCACGGCCTGTTCGTGCCGGCCGAGGACAGGGACGGCGCCGCCTATCGCGAGTTCTGGGCAAAGCTCAAGCGCGGCGAATACCAGGCGGGGCAGTTCAAGCGCATCGCCAAGGGCGGCAAGGAGATATGGCTCGAGGCGAGCTACAACCCGGTGCTCGACCGGCGCGGCCGGCCCGTCAGGATCGTCAAGCTGGCCACCGACATCTCGGCGCAGAAGGCGACGCAGGCCGATGTCGTCGGCAAGCTCCAGGCGCTGGATCGCTCGCAGGCGGTCATCGAGTTCGGGCTGGACGGCACGATCATCACCGCCAACGACAATTTCCTGAACCTGCTCGGCTATCGCCTGGAGGAGATCAAGGGCCACCATCACAGCCTGTTCGTCGATCCCGTCTACCGGGAGAGCGACGAGTACCGGCAGTTCTGGGAGAGGCTCAACCGCGGCGACTATCAGACCGCCCAGTACCGGCGGATCGGCAAGGGCGGCAAGGAGGTATGGATCGAGGCGAGCTACAACCCGATCCTCGATGCCGCCGGCAAGCCCTGCAAGGTGGTCAAATTCGCCACCGATCTGTCGCGGCGCAAGCAGCAGAACGCGGCGCTCGCTCAGGGGTTCGAGACCGGCGTGAAGGCGCTGGCGAAGGCGGTGGCGTCGTCGGCCGAGACGATGGAGACGACCGCTCAGTCGCTGGCCGCGGCCTCGGAGCAGACCGGCCGCCAATCCGCGGCCGTGTCGACGGCGTCGGAACAGCTGGCGGCGTCGATCAACGAGATCTCGCGCCAGATCGCCGAGGCGACCAGGATCATCGGCGTCGCCGTGACCGCGGCCCACGACTCGCGGCAGAAGGTGAGCGATCTCGTCGGCGCCGCGACCAAGATCGGCGAGGTCACGCAGCTCATCACCGAGGTCGCCAGCCAGACGAATTTGCTGGCGCTCAACGCGACGATCGAGGCGGCCCGGGCGGGGGATGCGGGCAAGGGCTTCGCGGTGGTCGCCAGCGAGGTCAAATCGCTGGCCAACCAGACGGCCAAGGCGACCGAGGAGATCGCGCAGCAGATCAAGGGCATTCAGGATGCGAGCCAGGGCACGGCGAGCGCCATCCACGAGATCGCCACCACCATCGCCCAGGTGAGCGAGATCAGCACGTCGATTTCCGGCGCCGTCGAGGAGCAGTCGGTGGCGACGCGCGAGGTCTCCGCCAACATCCTCGGGGTCATCGAGGCCGCCCAGGATGCTGGGCGCAACTCGAGCGGCGTGCTCGACATCGCGCAGTCGCTGTCGCAGCAGGCCGCGCAACTGGACAGCCGGGTCGATCAGTTCCTCCTCGACGTCCGTGCCATGTGATGCGACGGCGCGGCGCGGGCCTCTCCCGCATCGGGGCGGCTCGCCCCGGCGCCTCGCAGCGCGACCGGCGCCAACCGCCGCGTGCTTCGCGCGGCGTCGCGCGAACGCAAGTGCGAATTGACACGTCCGCCTGTGATCTGTTCATGTGCCGGACACCGGGCGGCGACAAATCCAGAGGTGTCCTTGGCAAAGCCTTGCGCCGTGCTGATCGTTGAAGACGAGCCGCTGATACGGGAGGTCTTTGAATACGTGCTCACCGGCGAGGGCTGCGAGGTGTCGCTGGCAAGCGACGGAGCATCGATGCGTGCCGCCTGCGCGTCGGGCGATTTCGACGTGGTGGTCCTGGACATTGCCTTGCCCGGCGGCGAAAGCGGCATCCATCTGGCGGATGAAGCGGCGGCCTCGGGACGCGGGGTGATCCTGATCACCGGACATCACGATCACTACGAAGCCGTGGCCAGGAGCGGCTATCGCTACCTGTTCAAGCCGTTTCGGGTCGAAGCCCTGGTGCAGGCGATCCACGACCTTCTCGAGGCGGAAAATGCCGGCTGCACGATGAAGGGGCGCGGCTGACCCCGGATAGCAATCGGCGGCCCCGCGGCGACACGGATCTTTCGAAGGGGAGGGCGGTGACAGCGAGGAGAAATTGGTGAAGCACAAGGAGACCGTTCTCCTGGTCGATGACGAGCCCGCCGTACGGTCGGCCTTGGCCGACCTGATATCGGGGCTGGGCTATCGCTGCATCGCGGCGGCAAACGCCGTCGACGCCATGCAGATCATCGAGGCAAACCTGTTCAAGCTCGATCTGCTGGTGACCGACATAAAAATGCCGGGAGAGCTCGACGGACTCGGCCTGGCGATCAAGGCGCGGGAGCTGCAGCCCGACGTGGCGATCCTGCTGATTACCGGCTTCGCGGAAGCGCCCACGATGCAGCAGGCGGCGAGGTGCGGCTACCGCGTTCTCGAAAAGCCGTTCCGGCAGAGCCGGCTGGAAGCGGCCATCGCCGAGGAGCTGGGCAGGCGCGGCGGCGAGGGCGGCGGCGCCACGGAAGAGCGCGGATCGTCCGTCGTGCCGATAGCGCGCGCGCGCGACAGGGAGCGCCGGTAGGCCGGCGCGCGATGGCGCCTGGTCCCCGCCCGAGGCGGTCGACGGCCCTCTACTCGACGCAGTCGAAATCGAAGGTATCGATCCGGAGGATTCCGACGTCTTCGCTCGCGATGTGCGCCGAACGCCCGAATTGAGCGCAGTACTTGCCGGCGGCCGCCAACGCATCGTTCGGCGTGGCGGCAAGCTGGAATTGGTATTCACGGACCGTGCCGCCGCGCTCGCCCGACCCGTCCACCGTCGGAGCGCAGCCGGCGATGCTCGAGCCCGCCAGCGCCGCGACGATCATCAGTGTTCTCGCGCCCACCGCCATCTCCTCAAATTGCTTGGCCGATGATAGCACCGGCTGCCGCGCAGCGACCAGACCGGCATGAGGCGAGGGCGGCGCGCCGTCGCTGCGCCCGGTCGGCGGCGCCGATCTTATATCACGCGCCGGTACGATATCCCGGCCTGGCCAACGCTTGTCACAGGCGACGCCTCGGCGTCGCCGCGCGTTGCGGCCGTCGACGATGCCCGCCGCTGACGACGTCCGTTGAATCTCCGCGCGCCTGCGATAGATCAATGCGAGACACCGCATCCAAGGCTTCATTGGCGCCATCAGAGCGCGGCAACCCATGCGACAAAAGCTTGATCCCGAGTGGTGCCGCGCGCGGGCGCAGCGGTTTCGCACCCGAGCACTTTCTCGCACATCGCGTCAGCACCTCTCGACCGTCCCCACGGCGCGACCGTCACGGGAATGCCGTTAGAGTTCTTGTCGACCCGCGGACGGGATCGGACCGGACTCGTCGCGCAGCACCTTCGGCTCCTTTTTTCGCGGCAGGGGCGTATTCATGACCGAAGGTCAGATGCTCTTCATCCTGCTGGTGGTGCTCGGGCTGCTGGTGATCATCGGCGTCCTCGATCGGGCGCGCTGTTCGCACGAAGACGAGCGACGACGCCACGGGCCGAAATCCGGCGAAAACCTGCCTCATCGCCGGCCTCATCGGTGATCCCCTTGGCCGGCCGGACCGGCGCGGCCGATTGAATTCCGGCGCCGGCGGGCGCACTATCGCGCTCCGTTCGTCCGGGCGGCGACGCACGCCGAGATGCGCCGCAGCGTCGACAAAAAATGCATGACCCTCACCAGGGAGGACCGACCGTGATCAAGCTGACGCTGCTCTATGGGCACCCCAAGGATCCGGCGGGGTTCGAGCGCTACTATGCCGAGACGCACCTGCCGATCGCCGCACAAATCCAGGGCTTGCGGCGCCTCGAGCTGTCCAAGGTCACCGGCACGCCCGACGGCGCATCGCCGGCGTTCTACCGCATGGCCGAACTCTATTTCGACGGCCCCGACCACATGCAGCGCGTGATGGGGTCGGCCGAGGCCCGCAAGGCGGTCGCCGACCTGCCGAATTTTGCCACCGGCGGGGTTACCACCCTGATCGCGCAGGTCCAGGACTAGACCTGAACCCGGTCCGGTCTCTGCCGCCGAACCTTCCGACATCCGTTGCGACCGGCCTCAGCTGCGGCTCGACAAGGCGGCTGCCGCGGGCCTAGGATTTGACCTCCCGGCAAGGGAAGGGCCGCAAGAGCCCGCCCGCGGGACAGGAGGAGGTCATGCCCGGAGGAGCGTTCCTGGCCGTTCGGTCGCTCGCCGATACGCACGGGCTGGTGACGCGCGCGGGAACGCGGATCTGGGCCTCGAGCGAGGCGCTGGGCTGGCGTTCGGTGTTCGCCACCAGCCAGCGCGAGGCGCCGTTCGAGGGCGATTTCCGTGCCGTGCCCGACCATCTCGTCGTCATCCATTTGAGCGGGCCGGTGCGCGTCTGCCGCTCGCTTGCGGGGCGCCAGGAGAGCCGCCTCATTGCGCCCGGCGGTGCCTTCATCATGCCCGGCGGCGTGCCCTTCGGCGTCCGGCTCGAATCCGAGCTCGATACCGTCCATTTCTATCTGCGCGGTGCCGTGGTCGACGAGATCGCCGAGGAATTCGCCGCCGGCACCCCGGTCGAGATCGCGCCCGGCCTCGGTGCGCTCGACCCGCTGCTTGAGCAGATCGCGCTCAACCTGCGCGAGCAGCTTCACGACCCCGCGCCGGCGAGCGCACTTTATGTCGACCATATCGCCCGCGCCGCCGCCGCGCGGCTGATCCACGCGCATTCGACGGCACGGCCGTCCGGTGCGCTGCCGGGGCGCGGCGCGGGACTGAGCGAGCGGCAGTTGCGCCGCGCCATCGACTATATCGAGGCGCATCTCGACGGCGATCCCGGCCTGCCTGCGCTGGCGGCGGCGGCCGGGCTGAGCCCGGTCTATTTCGCCCGGCAATTCAAGCGCGCGACCGGCCTGCCGCCGCATCAATTCGTGATGCGCCGCCGGCTCGACCGTGCCAAGCGGCTGCTGGCCACCGGCGATTTGCCGATCGCGGCGATCGCCGTCGATTGCGGCTTCTGCCATCAGGAGCATCTGACGCGGCTCTTCCGCCGGTATTGCGGGGCGACCCCCGCGGCCTATCGCGCCAAGGTCAGGCATTAGGCTCCTCGCCCGCCGGTTTCGTGCAGGGCTTTGTTCGGCTTCGTGCAGGCCGCCTCCGGCGGCTCCCGGCTAATCTGCTCCCTGGCGGCGCGGAACCAGGGAGCCACCGGCATGTCGGATGTGAAGACCGTTTTCGGCGCGCTCGACAATTATCAGAAGGGCGGGGTCGAGGTCATCGACGACGATCCCCGGAACTACGTCTTCTCCAACGTCTTCGAGGTGGCGGCGCGGTCGAAGCCCTATGAGCGCGTCGCCGTCGGCAAGAATTTCGAATATGTGATCGAGGCGGTGCGCGCCGAAGGCACTTCGCCCTGGTACGCCTGCGCTCATGACGAGTTCGCGCTGGTGATGGACGGCAGGGTGGAGGTGCGGCTGCTGAAGCCGGAGACGCCCGCGGTTGTCGCCGACAAGGCCGGCGCTGTGGCACTCGGCGCCCCGCCCGTGGGGCGCAAGATGGGCCGTGTCGTTGCCGGCCGCGGGCACATGACGCTGCTGCCCAAGGGCTCGGCCTACCAGTTCCACGCCGACCGGGCTTCCGTGGTGACCATCCAGACCATCCAGGGCGAGGTCACCATCGAACGCTGGGCGGATATCTGCCAGACCGGATAGGGATGACCCCATGGCTACTCCTGTCGTCGAGGCTTCCGAGCCGGACAATTATTACGGCTATCGCCGCTTCCGGAAGGGCAAGTTCGAGTTCCAGCGCGACGAGTATTTCGTACATATCCGCTGGCCCAAGGGCACGCACACCATGGCGGCGGACGTGTTCCTGCGCGCGCTGCAGCGCGACATCGCCTGGAACTTCTTTTACGGCACGGTCAATTTCGACGGCGTGTTCGGCACGCTCAACCATTACGGCACCGTCGACATCTTCGCCGGGCGCTTCAACGACGCCTACCGCAAGGCCGGGCGCGACTACAACGAAACCTACGCGTCGGACGAGCTGATGGCGACATTCAAGGCGATGCTCGACGACTGGACCAACCGCGGCTACGACCCCTTCGCCGCGCCCGAGGAGACCAAGCACCCCTACGGTCGCAAGGACGGTGAAAACCGGCGGGCCATCGAGCGTCTGCGCGTCACCGCCAAGCGCATGGTGGGACTGCCCGGCGACACGCCGCTGCGCAGCGACGCCGGAGGATATCCCGTCAACCGCCATTTTGCCGACGTGCCGCAGGACCGGCCCGAGATCCATGCCGAGCCCGGCTTCGAGAACGAGGTCTCTGCCTTCAACCTCTTCGCCTATCTCTCGCGCTCGGACGTCACCTGGAATCCGTCGGTGTGCTCGGTGGTGAAGGACAGCCTTTATTGCCCGACCTCGGAGGAATTCATTCTTCCGGTCGAGCATGGCAATGACCGTGTCGAATGGTTCATGCAGCTCTCCGACGAGATCATCTGGGAGATCAAGCATAAGGAGACCGGCGCGCCGCGCGCCCGCGTCATCTGCCGCGCCGGCGACATCTGCGCCATGCCGGCGGACATCCGCCATCAGGGCTTCTCGCCCAAGCGCTCGATGCTGCTGGTCTGGGAGAACAACTCGAACGCCATCCCGGCGCTGATCCAGAGCGGCAAGGCGCCGGTCGTGCCGGTCGTCTTCTGAAGCGGCCGCGGACGTCCACCGTCTGTGCCGGCGACAGGCGGCTGTCTCGATCCCGACCATGCCGGCGCCGACACCGAACGTTATCCCTGGCTGAAGCGGCGCCGAGAAGAACGAGCCAGGCACCTTCAGGGAGGAAGCGAGGATGAGGACGAAACCAATGCCGGTCAGCCGCCGGCACGTTATAGGGGCGGGCGGCGCCGTTGCCGCCGCCGCCGCTCTGGGCCTGCCCGCGATCGCTCAGCCAAGGCCGTTCAAGCTCGGCTATGTCAGCCCGCAGACCGGGCCGCTGGCGCCGTTCGGCGAGGCCGACAGCTTCGTGCTGGCGAACGTGCGCGAGACCTTCAGGAACGGCGTCAAAATCGGCGGCAACACCGTGCCGGTGGAGATCGTCGTCAAGGACAGCCAGTCGAATCCGAACCGCGCCGCCGAGGTTGCCGCCGACCTTATCAATCGGGACAAGGTCGATCTGATGCTCGTCGCCTCGACGCCGGAGACCACCAACCCGGTCTCCGACCAGTGCGAGGTGAACGAAACGCCGTGCGTATCCTCCGTGGCGCCGTGGCAGCCGTGGTTCTTCGCGCGCGGCGGCAAGCCCGAGACCGGCTTTAAATACACCTATCACTTCTTCTGGGGCCTCGAGGACGTTATCGCCGTCTATACCGACATGTGGGCGCAGCTTGCCACCGACAAGGTGGTGGGCGGACTCTTCCCCAATGACGGTGACGGCAACGCCTGGGGCGACAAGAAGCTCGGCTTTCCACCGGTGCTCGACAAGCAGGGCTACAAGCTTATCGATCCCGGCCGCTTCCAGGATCTCACGGACAATTTCTCGGCGCAGATCGGTGCCTTCAAGCAGGGAAAGGCGGAGATCGTCACCGGCGTGGTGATCCCGCCGGATTGGACGACCTTCTGGACGCAGGCGATCCAGCAGGGCTTCAAGCCCAAGATCGCCTCGGTCGGCAAGGCGCTGCTCTTTCCGTCGGCGATCGAGGCGCTGGGCGCGAACGGCGAGAACCTGTCGACCGAGGTGTGGTGGACGCCGGCCCATCCGTTCAAATCCTCGCTCACCGGTCAGAGCGCCGGGCAGCTTGCCGACGCCTATACCGCCGCCACCCGGAAGCAATGGACGCAGCCGATCGGCTTCGCCCACGCGCTGTTCGAGGTCGCCGCCGACGTGATGAAGCGTTCGCACGGCCCCGGCCAGCGCGACGCCACGCTCGCAGCGGTGCAGTCGACCAGGCTCGGCACCATCGTCGGGCCGATCGCCTGGGGCGGGGCGGGGCCGTTCAAGAACGTCTCCAAGACCCCGCTTGTCGGCGGCCAGTGGCGCCGCGGCGGTGCGTTCAAATACGATCTCGTCATCACCTCGAATGCGACCGCGCCGGCGATCCCCGCCGGCGGCAAGATGGCGGCGATCGTCTGAGGGGCTCGGGCGTCCTTCCCGCCCGAGATCCATCGATGCCACCGCTGATACGCCTGGACGAGGTGTGCAAGAGCTTCGGCGCGCTGAAGGTGATCGATCGCCTGTCGCTGGCGCTCGGCGAGGGCGAGGCGCTGGGCATCCTTGGCCCCAACGGCGCCGGCAAGAGCACCATGTTCAATCTCATCACCGGCGACCTCCGGCCGTCGGCCGGGCGCATCCATTTCGCCGGACGCGACATTACCGACCTTCCCGCGCATCGGCGCTGCCGCCTCGGCGTCGGCCGCTCCTACCAGATCCCGCATCCTTTCGGCGGCATGAGCGTGTTCGAGAACCTGCTGGTCGCCGCCGCCTTCGGCACCGGCCGCAAGGAGGCGGCGTGCTACGGCCGCTGCGTCGAGGTGCTGGAGCGCACGCGGTTGATGCCCAAGGCCAACGTCGCCGCCGGCCGCCTCACGCTGCTCGAACGCAAGCGGCTCGAGCTGGCGCGCGCGCTCGCCACCGGCCCCAAGGCGCTGCTGCTCGACGAAATCGCCGGCGGCCTCACCGAGAGCGAGTGCCAGGAGCTGATCGCCACCATCCGGGAGATCCATGCCGACGGCGTCTCGATCATCTGGATCGAGCATGTCGTGCATGCGCTGCTGGCGGTGGTCGGCCGGCTCGTCGTCATCAATTTCGGCCGCGAGATCGCCCAGGGCGCGCCGGACGCGGTGATGGCCGATCCGGCGGTGCAGGAGATCTATCTCGGCATCGAGGCGGCATGAGCCTGCTCGAGACCAGCGGGCTCGCCGCGTTCTACGGCGATTTCCAGGCGCTCTATGGCGTCGACCTCCACATCGAGGAGGGCGAGGCCGTCGCCATCATCGGCGCCAACGGCGCCGGCAAGTCGACCCTGCTGCGCGCCATCGCCGGCCAGTTGCGCGCGCCGGCCGAGCACGTCCGCTTTGCCGGCATGCCGATCGGCTCGCTCGCGCCCAGCCGCATCGTGCGCCTGGGTGTCGCCCTGGTGCCGGAGGGGCGCCGCCTCTTCTCCTCGCTCACGGTGGAGGAGAACCTGCAGCTTGGCGGCCAATGCGGTCGCCGCGGCCCGTGGACGCTCGATCGCATCTACCGGCTGTTTCCGATGCTGGCGGGACGCCGGCGCCGGCCGTCGACCGCGTTGTCGGGCGGGGAGCAGCAGATGGTGGCGATCGGGCGGGCGCTGATGGCCAATCCGCGGTTGCTGCTGTGCGACGAGATCAGCCTGGGGCTGGCGCCCATCGTCATCCGCGATATCTATGCCGCACTGCCCGGCATCCGCGCCGAGGGCACCACCGTGCTGATCGTCGAGCAGGACACCAGCCGCGCGCTCGGCATGGCCGACCGCGTCTATTGCCTCCAGGAGGGCAGGGTGACCTTGGAAGGCGCCCCCGCCGAGCTCAGCCGCGAGCGCATCCGGCTGGCCTATTTCGGCGTCTAGCGATGGCATGGACCAACATCATCCTGCAAGGCGCGCTGCTCGGCGGGCTCTACGCGCTCTTCGCGGCCGGGCTGTCGCTGATGTTCGGCGTCATGCGACTGGTCAACATCGCGCATGGCGATCTCATCGTGCTCGCCGCCTATTGCGCGCTGATGGTGGTTCAGGCGACCGGCGTGCACCCGCTGCTGAGCCTCGTCGCGGTCGTGCCGTTGATGTTCGCGTTGGGCTACGCACTGCAGCGCGGCTTGCTCAATTTTACCTTGGGCCACGAGATACTGCCGCCGCTCCTCGTCACCTTCGGCCTCTCGGTGATCATCCAGAACGCGCTGCTCGAGGGCTTCAGCGCCGACAGCCGCCGGCTGCAGGCGGGCGCACTCGAGACGGCGAGCCTCAGGCTCGGCGACCAGCTCGCCATCGGCTGGTTGCCCGCCATCGTGTTCCTCGCCGCCGCGGTGATCATCGCGCTGCTGGAGGTGCTGCTCTACCGTACGCCGCTCGGTCGGGCTTTCCGCGCCACCTCCGACGATGCCGATACGGCGCAGCTCTACGGTGTCGGGATCCGCCATGTTTTCGCGCTCGCCACCGCGCTCGCCCTGGCGGTGGCTTCCGTCGCCGGTGTGCTGCTGGCGATCCGCACCAATTTCGATCCCAGCATCGGTCCGGCGCGGCTGCTCTACGCCTTCGAGGCGGTGATCATCGGCGGGCTCGGCAGTCTCTGGGGTACGCTGGCCGGCGGCGTCATCCTCGGGGTCGCCCAGTCGGTCGGCGGCGCGCTCGATCCCGGCTGGGATATCCTCGCCGGTCACCTCGCCTTCCTGCTCGTGCTGGTGATCCGGCCGCGCGGGCTTTTCCCGAAGCTGGTCGATTGATGGCCGCCGCGTGGCGCATCGAGCGCTCGACCGCCGCCAGCCGCGCCGCGCTCTTCGCCGTCGCGCTGGCGTTCGCCGCGCTGCTGGCGCTGCCGGCCCGGGGTGATAGCGGCGACCTGCGGCTCGCCGTCGAGATCTGCTACTCCCTCGCGCTGGCGCAGGCCTGGAACCTGCTCGCAGGTTATACCGGCCTGGTCTCGGTCGGCCAGCAGGCCTATGTCGGGCTCGGCGGCTACGCCTTCTTCGCCCTCACCGTGCTGGCGGGGATGCCGCCGCTGCCGTCGCTGGCGCTCGCCGGGCTTGTCGCCGCGGCGCTGGCGCTGCCGACCGCCTTCGTCGTCTTCCGCCTGCACGGCGCCTATTTCGCCATCGGTACCTGGGTCGTGGCCGAGGTCTTCCGCCTGCTGCTGGCACAGATGAGGCCGCTTGGCGGCGGCACCGGCATGAGCCTGCCGGTGGCGGTGGTGCGCGACCTCGCGCAGAGCCGCGGGGCGCGCGACCTCATCACCTACTATCTCGGCCTCGGCCTCGGCCTCGGCACGGTGCTGCTGGTGTTCTTCTGGCTGCGCTCGCGCCAGGGGCTGGCGCTGACCGCGATCCGCGATTCCGAGACGGCCGCGGCGAGCGTCGGCATAGACAACCGGCGCACCAAGTTCGCGGTCTACGCCATCGCCGCCGGCATCGCCGGCCTGACCGGCGCGCTCGCCTTTCTCGAGAAGCTGCGGATCTCGCCCGACGCCGCCTTCAGCGTCGGCGACTGGACGGCGAACGTCATCTTCATCGTCGTCATCGGCGGCATCGGCAGCATCGAGGGGCCGATCCTCGGCACCATCGTCTTCTTCGCGCTGCGGGCGCTGCTGGCCGATTACGGCGCGTGGTACCTCATCACCTTGGGCGCGCTTGCGGTCGCGGTCATGCTGCTGGCGCCGCAGGGGTTATGGGGGGTTGTCGCCCGGCCGCTGGGCCTGCAGTTTTTTCCCGTGCAACGGCGCCTGCGCCCGCTAAACTCGCCGCAGACCGCGCCGGAGGCCGCTTCTCCCGGACGCGGCGACTGACAGGGAGGTAGATCCATGCGCCTTTCGCGACGCGCGTTGCTCGCGGCGGCCGGTGCCGCGCCGCTGCTCGCCGCCCGCTCCGGGCGTGCCGCCGAGCCGGCCCGAATCCGCATCGGCTGGGTGGTGGCGAGCTCCAACTGGCCGGCCTTCCTGTTCGCCAAGCCGGGCATCGCCCGCCGGCAGGGCGTGAGCTACGCGATGGAGGACGTGCATTTCGCCGGCACGCCGCAGATGATCACCGCGCTGGCCGCGGGTGAGCTCGACATCGGCACGCTCGCCTACTCCTCCTTCGCGCTTGCCGTCGAGAATGCGCAGCTGGAGGATCTGCGCGTCATCGCCGACGATTTCCAGGACGGCGTTCCCGGCTATTACAGCGACGAGTACATGGTGCTGAAGGACGGCCCGATCCGCAGCATCGACGACCTCAGGGGCAAGGTGCTCGCCACCAACGGCGCCGGCAGCGCCGTCGACATCGCGCTGCGCGCCATGCTGCGCCAGCACGGGCTCGAGGACCGCCGGAACGTCACCATCATCGAGGTGGGACTGCCCAACATGAAGGCGGTGCTGAGCGACAAGAAGGCCGATCTCGTCTGCGCGGTGACGCCGTTCTCCTGGGATCCCGCCCTGCGCTCGATCGCGCGCCCGCTCTTCACCCAGCGCGAGGCGGTGGGCAGGACGCAGATGATCGTCTGGGCCGCGCGCGCCGGCTTTCTCGAGGAGAACCGGGCGGCGATGGCCGATTTCATGGCCGACGCCGCCCGCGCGCGCCGCTTCTATCTCGACCCGGCGCATCACCAGGAAGCGGTCGCGCTGGTCGCCAAGGTGGCGCGCCTGCCGCCGGAGCGGCTCGCGGACTGGCTGTTCACCGCGAAGGACTATTACCGCGATCCCGACGGCCTTCCCGATCTCGATGCGCTGCAAGCCAATATCGACCTGCAGCATCGGCTCGGCTTCCTGAAATCGGGCTTCGACGTGAGGAAATACGCCGATCTCGACCTCGCCCGGGCGGCGGTGGCACAGCTCAAATAGCGCGACGCCGCTGCATTGCGGTTTTATGACGAAGCCGCCGCCGCGCTTCACCTAACGATTGCTTAACGCCCTCCTGATATCGCTGCCACGGCGCGGCGGCGATCCGGAGAAACCATCCCCATGTCCCTGGCCTGGAAGGGTAAATTCTGCCCGCGGATCGGCTTGCGCTGGCGCCTGGTGCTGCTGGTGCTGCTGGCGCTGCTGCCGGCGATCCTCGTCTTCTTCCGCTATGCCCATGACGAGCGCGAGCAGCTCATCGGCCAGGCGAAGTCGCGCGCGCTGCGGCTCGCCCGTGCCTGGGCCGACAATCATGACGAGCTGGTGCGCGAGGCAGGGCTGGTGATCGACATCGCCGAGCGCGAGCCGGCGCTGGCCGGGGCGCCGGGCGGCGCCTGCTCCGCGGCGCTGGCGCGGCTGGCGACGCATATCCGCTGGCCGTCGCCGATCGAGGTGATCGATCGCGCCGGCGGCGTCCTCTGCGCCAGCGATGCCGACGCCGCGCATGAGGCGCCGCCGCTGCCCTTCCTCGACGATCTCTTCGCCGGCGGCCGGCTGCAGGTGAGCGAGTTCCAGCTCGATTCCGGCGGCCGCTCCCTCGCTTTCGTCGGCCGCCGCCTGCCCGGCACTGCGGACCGCGCCGCGATCGTCGCCATCGATCTCGCCGAGATCCAGCGGCGCACGGCGCGCGAGGCAAGGGGTGCGGGGTACAACATCATGGTGATCGGCCGCAACGGCCTGCTGCTCGCGCGCGATCCCGCAGCGGCGGGCTTCGTCGGCACGCCGATCGGCGCGTCGCATCCGCTGATGCCCGGTCTCATGGTCAAGACCGAGGGCGTCGCCGAGGGGCGCGGCCGCGACGGCGTCGAGCGCCTGTTCGCCTTCACCCAGATGCCGCAGACCGGCGCCAAGATCTCGATCGGCCTCGCCCGCGCTGACGTGCTCGGCGGCGAGGAGCGCAGCATCGACCGCGAGCTCGCCATGCTCGCCGCCGTGGCGGCGCTGGCGCTGGTCGGCGCCTGGCTGCTGGGCGAGTTCTCGGTCGTGCGCTGGGCCGTGGCGCTCGCCCGCGCCGCCGACGCCTTCGCGCGCGGCGACCTCAGCCATCGCGCCAGGGTGCCGCCGGGTGCGGGCGAGTTCGCGACGCTGGGCGAAGCCTTCAACCGCATGGCCGCCACCGTCGAGGCGCGCACCGAAGCGGTCGCGGTCAGCGAGCGGCGCTTTCGCGACATCGCCGAGGTCGCCGGCGATTTCTTCTGGGAGCGCGATCCCGCGGGCCGCATCACCTTCCTGTCCGATCGCTTCAGCGAAGTGACCGGGATGGCGGCGGCCGATCTCGTCGGCAAGCCGGCGGCGGCGCTGGGTCGGCTGCTCTCGACCGGCGACGACGCGCCGCGGCTTGCCGCCGCGCTCGAGCATCATCGGCCCTTCCGCGATCTCGATCTCTGCGTCACCCTCCCGTCGGGCGAGGTGCGCTGGTGGCGGGTCAGCGGCAAGCCGTTCTTCGACGAGGCCAGCGGGGCGTTCCTCGGATTCCGCGGCACCGGCAGCGAGGTGACCGCGGCAACCTTCGCGGCGCAGGAGCTGCGCGTCGCCAAGGAGGCGGCGGAGGCGGCGAACGTGGCGAAATCCGAGTTCCTGGCGACGATGAGCCACGAGCTGCGCACCCCGCTCAACGCGGTGATCGGCTTCTCCGAGATCATGCAGCAGGAGCTGTTGGGGCCGATGGGCATTGCCGCCTATCGCGACTATGCCGCTGACATCACCCATAGCGGGCGGCACCTGCTGGCGATGATCAACGACATCCTCGATTTCGCCAAGATCGACGCCGGACACCTGCAGCTCAGCGAGGAGGCGGTGGATCTGGTGCTGGTCGCCCGCCGCGCCGCGCGCGCGGTCGAGCCGCAGGCGCAATCCGCCGGCATTGCCGTCGCGGTCAAGACCGAGCTGCCGGTGCTGGCGATCTGGGGCGACGAGCGGCGGCTGCGCCAGGTGCTGCTCAACCTGGTCAGCAACGCGGTGAAGTTCACGCCCAAGGACGGCTCGGTCGAGATCGAGCTCGACCGCAGCGCCGGCGGCCAGACCCGGATCACCGTGCGCGACACCGGCATCGGCATCGCCGCGGCGGATCTGCCGCGGGTGATCGAGCCGTTCCGCCAGGTCGATTCGGGTCACGCGCGGCGCCATGACGGCACCGGGCTGGGCTTGGCGATCTGCGACCGTCTCGTCCGGCTGCATGGCGGCACGCTGTCGCTCGCCAGCGCGCTCGGCCGCGGTACCGCCGTCACCGTCACCCTGCCGGCGAGCCGCAGCCTGTCCGGCGAGAGCGGCACGATCACCCCGTTTCAGGCCGAGTCCAGAAGGGCTTTGCCTTGAGAAAGCGCGCCACCCGCCTGCCCAGCGCCGCCTCGCGTTCGGCCGCGACCCGGCCGTACCACCCCGTCACCATCGCCGCGCCCTGACGCAGCCGCGCTTCGCCGTCGGGCGGCGCCAGCTCGCCGAGCAGCCCGGTCATGGTCTCGACGTCGTTGAGCAATCCCAGATCGTCCTGCAGCGCCGCCAGCCGCCGCACCTGGCGCCGGACCGACTTGCTCTCATAGACCCCGGCCAGCGAGTCCATGGCGTAGCGCAGCTCCTTGAGGGCGATGCGGAAGCTGTGGCGCTGCTCGGCGTCGAGGCTGTCGAAGCGCTTGGCGAGCTTGCGCGCCTTGCGGTAGCGCCGGTCGAGCAGGCTGTCGGCGAGCCCGCCGATCGGCGCGGCGAGCAGCGGCGCGGTGCCGTGGGCGCGATGCACGCGATGCGCTTCGAGCGAGCTCAGCATCTGCAGCGCGAAATCGGTGTAGCGGCCGGAGGAGAGCGTGTCGCGCGCGGCCTCATGGGCGAGGCGCTGGCGCGCCGCGGTGGCCTCGACCAGCGCCGCCGCCTCGGCGCTCTTGGGAAAGGCCCGCGCCACCGCGGCGAGGTGCTCGGCAAAGACATCCCAGTTGCGTGCCGTGCCCAGCGTGCCGGACAGCCATTTAATCTCGCCCATGGCGCGCGCGCGCTGCTCCTCCGGCAGCATCGCCTTGAACAGCTTCAGCGTCGCCCGGAGCCGCCGCAGCGCCACGCGCATCTGGTGCACGCCCTCGATGTCGCCGCCGAGCGCGGCGCGGTCGTTGGCCAGCATGTGGTAGAGGCAATGCTCGACGATCGCGTCGAGCGCGGCGGCGACCGGCAGGTCCGGCCGCAAGGCGAGCCTGGCTTGGCGCCGGGCGGCGTCGATATCGTCGCCGAGCAGCAGGGCATAGCCGCGCGCCGCCTTGCTCTGCGTCTCCAGGCGCAGCGGCAGGCTGCGGTTGAGCGTCCGCGCGAGGTCGAACAGCGCCTGCACATCGCCCTGCTTCAGCTCGAGCTCGAGCTCGCAGACCGGCCGGCTGGCGCCCGCCGGGGTCTCGATCTCGCCGCGGTCGCAGGACAGCTCGATCACCGTGCCGGGGTCGGGGTGCAGCAGCCGCGAGCTGCGCCAGATGCGGCTGACGAAGACCGGCTGCAGCGCGCCGCCGTCGAGATCGCCGACCTGCTCGCGCAGCTCCGGCGGCGACAGATCCGGCGCCGGCCGCGTCAGCGCCAGCTGCCACTCGCCGCGCTCGACCGCGGCCGCGGCGCCGGGCGCGCTCGCCTTCAGCGTCTGGACGTAGCCGCGGCCGTTCTTGCGGATGCGCAGGCTGAGGGCGCGCTCGCGCAGCGCCAGTTCCGGCGTGTCGAAATAGGTGCTGGCGAGCAATCGCCTTTTGCCCGGGTTCCCGGCGAGCAGGGGATGGCGCTGCAGCCGTCGCAGCTCCGCCGGCGGCAGGGCGAATTTCAGCTCGATCTCGAGCGGCGGGGAATGAGGGGAGGCGTCGTCCGCGTCGTCCATGGCGCGCATCATCCGGCGGCCGGGGCCGTCGCGGCAAGCGCGCAGTTTTGCCTATCGCGGGACGGCGCCGAAGGCAGGGGCGATGGCGGCGACGCCGGCGCCCAGGATGACCAGGCGGAGGGCGAGGGCGATGACAAGGCTGCGAGAGGGCATCGGGCATTTTCCTGAGCGCTCGTCCTCGGCCGGGATGGCCGGCGGCGCCTTGAGCCTCAAATGCGACCGGGAGCGTCATTTGAGAATTGCCGCGATTTGAAAAACATTGTTTTCTAATGATGAACAATCCGGGAAGCCTGCATGGACCGGCTCACCGCCCTCGAAGTCTTCGTGAAGGTCGTGGAGAGCCGGAGCTTTGCCGCCGCGGCGCGCGAGCTGGGCCTGTCGCCGGCGATGACCAGCAAGCACATCCAGGCGCTGGAGGAGCGGCTGGGCGTCCGGCTGCTCAACCGCACCACCCGGCGGCTCAGCCTGACCGAGGTCGGGCGCGGCTATTACGAGCGCAGCCGCCAGGTCCTGGCCGATCTCGAGGACGCCGATCGCGCCGCCAGCGACCTCCATGGCGCGCCGCGCGGCCGACTCAAGGTGAACGCGCCCTTCTCCTTCGGCATCCGCCATGTCGGGCCGGCGGTCGCCGCCTACCTCGCGACCTATCCCGAGGTGAGCATCGATCTCGACCTCAACGACCGCTATATCGACCTTCTGGCCGAGGGGGTCGACCTCGCGCTGCGCATCGGGCGGTTGGCCGATTCCAGCCTGATCGCCCGCCGCCTGTCGCCGATCCGCCTGGTCGCCGTCGCCGCCCCCGCCTATCTCGAGCGCCACGGCACGCCGCAGGCGCCCCGCGATCTCGCCGCGCATAACTGCCTGCTCTACACCTATGCGGCGACCGCCGATGAGTGGCGCTTCGTCGGCCCCGATGGCGGCGACACCGTGGTCCGCGTCTCCGGGCGGCTGCTGGCCAATAGCGGCGACGTCCTTCTCGCCGCGGCGGTGGACGGGCTGGGCATCGCGCTGGCCCCGACCTTCATCGCCGGCGAGCACGTCCAGGCGGGCAAGCTGGTCACCCTGCTGCCGGGCTTTGCCACGCCGGAGGGCGCGCTCTATGCGGTCTACCCGCCGAGCCGTCACCTCTCGGCCAAGCTGCGCAGCTTCGTCGACTTCCTGGCGGCGCGCTTCGGGGAGGAGCCGGAATGGGATCGGTGGTGCCGGGAAGGCCGGCACTAACCCGGCGATTGCTTGAGCGGGCGCCTGCGGTTACAAGGAGATAGGCTTTTCCAGGGGAGGGATTAACGTCATGGCGCAACTGGTCGACACCATCGCGGAGCGCGGCAACGGTCCCTTGCTGCTGCTGGGGCGCCTGACGATTGCCGCGCTCTACCTGCCGAGCGGCTTCGGCAAGCTGACCAATGCCGCCGGCTTTGCCGGCTACCTCGCATCGCTGGGGGCGCCGGGCCCCGTCATGCTGTTGGCGTGGCTGGCGGGCATCGTCGAGTTCTTCGGCTCGCTTGCGATCCTGCTGGGCTTCCAGACGCGGCTGGCGGCGGGGGCGCTGTGCATCTTCACCGTCATCGCGGCATTCCTCGGCCATCCCTACTGGGCGGCGGAGGCGGCGGCGCGGATGGGGCAGTACTACAATTTCTGGAAGGACATCGCGATCGCCGGCGGGCTGCTCTTCCTGTTCGTCCACGGCGCCGGCCGGCTCAGCCTCGACCGGCGCTAGGCAAACCCGCGCAGCGCCTTTGTCCGCGGCGGCGGCAGCGGTTGCGTAAGCAACCGCGAAAGCCGCTCGGGGCGGGCAAGCAATGACATCAGCGCCGCCTACCCCGCCACCGCCGGCATGATCTCGCGGGCGAATGCCTCGAGGGTCGCCGGCGAGGGCGCGGGGTCGACCAGCAGCACGTAGCCGACGCCGCCGGCCTCGAGCCGCTTCAGCCGCGCGATGATCTCCGCCGGCGCGCCGAGCAGCGGCGCGTCGTCTTGCTCGGCGGTGAAGTTGGGGTCGGCATAGCGCTCGGCACCGGGACCGCGGGCGAGCGCGCCGATGTTGCGGATCACCTGCACCCGCGTCTCCAGCGCCTTGCCCCGCTCCGCCGGCGTGCGCGCGATCTGCAGCCCGCGGGTGACGCCGACCATCATGGGATCGTAGGCGCGGCCGATCCGCGCGCATTCCTCGCGGAACACCGCGACGCGCTCGATGGTGAGATCGGTCGAGCCGATCTGGTCGAGCAGCAGGTTGTAGCCCTCGCGCGCCGCGCGGCGGATCGACTCGGCGCTGCCGGCGCCGAGCCAGAAGGGCGGATGCGGGCGCTGCACCGGCGCCGGCTCGACGACGATGTCGGCGTAGCGCCAGCGCTTGCCGTGATGCGAGAAGCGGCCGTCGCTGGTCCAGGCCTTGCGGATGACCTCGATCGCCTCGTCGAAGCGCTCGGTCGCCTCCTCGATCGGCACGCAGAAGCCGCTGAACTCGTAGTCGCGATAACCTTTGCCGACGCCGAAATCGAGCCGCCCGCCCGACAGCAGGTCGAGCGTCGCCGCCTGCTCCGCCACCAGCACCGGATTGTGCCAGGGCAGCACCACCACCGCCGTGCCGAGTCGGATACGGCTGGTGCGCGCGGCGAGATAGCTGAGCAGCGTCAGCGAGGCCGAGACCTGGGCGTGGCCGGTGAAATGATGTTCGACCAGGAAGATGCTGCGGTAGCCCAGCCGCTCCGCCGCGCCGACGTAGTCGATGAAATCGCCATAGCCCTGGCTGTCGCCGCTGGGTCCGCCGCGCTTTGCCCGCGCGCCGCCGAAGAGGCCGAATTTCATGCCATTCTCCTAAGCCAGAAATGTCCGCAGCGCGCGGCGGAATTGTTCGGGCTGCTGCAGGATCGAGCAGTGCCGGGCGGGGCCCAGCCATTGCGCGCGCGCGCCGGCGATGGTCTGGACGAGCCAGCGCGCCGCTTCCTGGAAGGGCGGCAGCTCCTGCTCGCCGCAGACCACCAGCGTCGGGCATTTGATCATGGGCACGAGCGGCCTCAGATCGGCGGCGCCCAGCGCTTCGCAGGCCAGCGCATAGCCCTCGCCCGAGCAGCGCCCGAGCGTGTCGCGGACATAGCGCACGGCGGGCGGATCGGCGGCGATGAAATCCTCGGTGAACCAGATGCGCAGCAGCCCCTCGGCCAGCGCCGCCACCCCGTCGTGCCGCGCCGCCGCGGCGCGTTCCACCCACATCCGGCGCGACTCGTCGGTGTAGCGCGGCGTGGTGTCGATCAGCATCAGCCGGTCGACCAGCGCCGGCCTGGTGGCCGCGATATGCTGCGCGACCAGGCCGCCCAGCGAGATGCCGGCGACGTGGGCGCGCGCGACGCCGGCGCGGTCGAGAAGGGCGGCGAGCTGGGCGGACAGCTCGGCGATGCCGTAGCCGCCCGGCGGCAGCGTCGTCTCGTGATGGCCGGGAAAATCATAGCTCAGCAGCGTGAAGTCGCGATCCAGCCCGGCAGCGGCGATGTCCCAGAGCCGATGATCGACGCCGAGGCAATGCAGCAGCACCAGCGCCGGCCCGCGGCCGCGCCGATGGAGCATGACGCGGCCGGGGTCGAGGGTGGTTGTTGCGGTCACGCCGGGCCCCCTCTGCAAGCGGCGCCGCGCGCGACGCCGAAGAACGCCGCGAGCAGCAGCGCGCGACGCCGGGGCGAGAAGGGCAGGGTTTCGAGTCGCGCTACGCGCGCCGCCGCCTGGTCGTCGGATCCGGCCATGTCCCCCCGCTCGAGCCTTGTGCCGCGCATCGCGGGCGCGGGGCTCGTTGGCGGCAGGTTATCAAGAGATCACCAGCGCCGTCGATGGCCTCGCGCAAGGATTCTCGGGAGACGCCCGAACCGGCCGCCGCGCAGGCAAGCACGCGGCCCTTCCGGGCCGGTGCGGCCGGACTGCTCCGCTCGCACGCCGCCGCCTCAGGCGGAAGCCGGCTCGGTCACGTAGTCCTCGCGCCGTTCGAGCCAGCCCACCATCTCGGCATCGTTGGGATCGCGCACCGCGAGCGTCCCCCGGCCGATCTCGGCGGGGATGATGCCGAGCGCCGTGTCGATCGCATCGTTCGGGTCGGCCGCCCGGACGACGGCCAACGGCTTCTTCCCCTGCACCACGGTATAGATACGCATGCAGTCCTCCGCCCTATTTTCGCCTAGTTTAGCTCAAACCCGGGGGATCCTCGCCAGATCCTATTTTTTGCCCTTTTATCGGGATGTGATCTCCAAAAGCTTTCGCATTGGTAGAATGCCGCCCTTCGCATCGACGTCCAGCAGCAGGCGGCGAGGCACCGACGCCCGGGCCTTGGCGGCCAAGGGGTGCCTCTCTACCATGACTTCCGCGCCGGTCTTCGGCGCAGAGCAGTTTTGCGTCGCCGGCGTAGGCCAGTGACGTAGGGCCGCCGCGGATGCCGCGGCAGAGGCGAGGGAGGAAGCCATGTCGCTGATGGAGCAGCGCCGCGAGGCGATCGAGCGGACGCTGGAGCAGGTCCGCGCCGCCATGGACGGGAAAGGCGTCACGCGCACGGCGCTCGACGCGGTGAAGCCGCTGCTGATCGAGCTCGCCGATCGCGCCGAGCTGTTCCCGCCCGAGCACTTTCCCGTCGCCGGCGGCCACGGCCGCGTCTATCGCCTCGCCGAGGATTCCGACCGGCGCTTCGCGCTCTACGCCTCGGCCGGCCTCCCCGGCAAGGTGCAGCCGCCGCACAACCACACCACCTGGGCGGTGATCGCCGGCGTGTTCGGCGACGAGCACAACGTCTTCTACGAGCGCACCGACGATCGCGGCACGCCCGGGGTCGGCGGGCTGCGCAAGACCGGCGAGCTTACCGTGCGCCGCGGCACCGCCTGCGCGCTTCTGCCCGACGATTTCCACACCATCGAGGTCGCCGGCGGCGCGCCGTCGCTGCATCTCCATCTCTACGGCACCAGCCTGGAGAACCTGCCGGAGCGCGTCTTCTTTTCGGCCGCAACAGGCGGCGCCTACAGCGTCTTCGCCGCGCCGCCCGCGATCGCGGCGCCGCTGCTGCCGGCGGCGGAGCTCAAGGCGATGCTGCGCGACGGCGAGGAGCTGGCGATCCTCGACCTGCGCGAGGAAGGCGTCTTCGCCGAGGGCCATCTGCTCTACGCCGTTTCGCTGCCGCTGAGCCGGCTCGAGCTGCGCCTCGACGCGCTGGTGCCGCGGCGGAGCACGCGCATCGTGCTGTGCGACGACGATGACGGGCTGGCGCGGCGCGCGGCGCGCGTGCTGATGCATCTGGGATATCGCAACCTCGCGGTGCTGGCGGGCGGCGTCCGCGCCTGGCAGGCGGCGGGTTTCGAGCTGTTCAGCGGCGTCCACGTGCCGAGCAAGGCCTTCGGCGAGTTCATCGAGCACGCGGCCGGTACGCCGCGGCTGGCGGCCGAGGAGGTGAAGGCGCTGATGGATCGGGGCGCCGACATGGTGGTGCTCGACAGCCGGCCGATGGACGAGTACCGCAAGATGAGCATTCCCGGCGGCATCGACTGCCCCGGCGCCGAGCTGGTCTATCGCTTCCACGACATCGTGCGCTCGCCCGGGACGCTGGTGGTGGTGAACTGCGCCGGGCGCACGCGCAGCATCATCGGCGCGCAGTCGCTGATCAATGCCGGCGTCGCCAACCGCGTCGTGGCGCTGAAGAACGGCACCATGGGCTGGCATCTGGCGGGATTGGCGCTGGCCGAGGGCAAGACCGATCACGCGCCCGATCCGACGCCGGCGGGCCTCGCCAAGTCGCGCGCGGCGGCGGCGCGCGTCGCCGAGCGCGCCGGCGTCGCCGTCATCGACCGCGACACGCTGCGGCGCTTTCGCCGCGAGCACAAGAGCCGCACGCTCTATCTCTTCGACGTGCGCACGCCCGAGGAATATGCCGCCGGTCATCTCGCCGGCGCGCGCTCGGCGCCGGGCGGACAGCTGGTGCAGGCGACCGACGCCTACATGGCGACGCTGAATGCCCGCGTCGTGCTGGTCGACAGCGACGGCGTGCGCGCGCGCATGACCGCGTCCTGGCTGGTGCAGATGGGGCATGCCGAGGTTTATGTGCTCGACCGCGCCGACGGGCTCGCCGAGAGCGGGCCGGAGCCGCTGCGCGTTCTCGGCCGCGAGGCGAGCGTCGCCACGCTCGGCGCGCGCCAGCTGGCGCAGCTCCTGTCGCAAGGCGAGGCGGTGGTGATCGATCTCGACTCCAGCCTGGCCTATCGCGAACAGCATATCCCCGGCGCCTGGTTCGCCATCCGCGCCCGCCTCGATCTGGCGCTGGCCAAGCTGCCGGAGCGCGGCATGCTGGTGCTGACCTCGCGCGACGGCGTGCTCGCCGCGCTTGCCGCGCCGGAGCTGCAGGCGCTGACGCCGCGGCCGGTGAAGGCGCTGGCCGGCGGCACCGGCGCCTGGCGCGCCGCGGGGCTGCCGCTGGCGGCGGGCGACGAGCGCATGGCGGATGCGCCGATCGACGCCTGGTACCGGCCTTACGACAAGAACGCCGATGTCGAGGCGTCGATGAGGGCCTATCTGAGCTGGGAAGTGGCGCTGGTCGAACAGATCGCCCGCGACGGCGACGCCCGCTTCCGCGCGCTTGGTCAGAGCGGCGCCACCGGGTAGTCCTCGCGCCGGC
>DAHUYF010000108.1 GCA_027315365.1 Rhodospirillales bacterium
CTGCTCGACGCGCCGCCCGCGGAGCGGGCGCGCCTCTTGACCAAGCTCGTCGACATGGCGCTTCTATCGTCGACCGCCGACCCGGCGCCGGCGCGCCACTGAGGCCGACCATGTCCGACATCGATCCGCAGCTGCTCGAGATCCTGGTCTGTCCGCTGACCAAGGGACCGCTGGTCTACGATCGCGCCGCGCAGGAGCTGTTGAGCGCCGAAGCCGGCCTTGCCTATCCGATCCGCGACGGCATCCCGATCATGTTGGCCGACGAGGCGCGGCCGCTGCGCGACGACGAGAAGGCCCGCCTCAGGCCCAAGCCGCAATCGTGAACGCGACACGCTGGCCGGTCGAGATCCGCCTCAAGGCGGCGGAGAAGCTGCTCGAGATCGATTTCGATGGCGGCGAGACCTTCCGGCTGCCGGCGGAATATCTGCGCGTCGAGAGCCCGTCGGCCGAGGTCCAGGGTCACAATCCGAGCCAGAAGCAGATCGTCCCCGGTCGGCGGCATGTCGGCATCCTGGGTGTCGAGCCCGTCGGCAATTATGCCATCCGCATCAAGTTCGACGACCTGCACGACACCGGCATCTATTCCTGGACCTATCTCTACGAACTCGGCCAGGAGCAGGCCGGGCGCTGGGCCGCCTATACGGCGGCGCTGGCCAAAGCGGGGCTGTCGCGGGAGCCGCACCGCTCGCGCTGAAATCCGAAGAATCGCCCGCACGGTGCGGGTTTTCGCGGTTACAAGAGCACCCGCTGGCGCCCGCCGGCGACGACGCGTCGCGTCAGACTTTCAACAGCTTCGCCGCGGTGCCGCGGAGCACCATCTGGCGCTCCCGGTCGTTGAGGCCGAGCTCGTCGACGACCTCGACGGGATGGGTATAGCCCATGTCGAAACAGTAATCGCTGCCGAGCATGATGCGCTCGATGCCAACCTCGGCGATCACGAACTTCATGATCTTGCTGGAATGCGCCACCGTGTCGTAGGTGAAGCGGCGCAGATATTCGCTCGGCGGCCGCTTGAGATGCGCCAGCTCCTTTCTCACCTGCGCGCCGTGGTCCCACCGGCCGATCAGGATCGGCATCACCCCGCCGGCGTGCGGCAGGCAGACATCGAGCTTGGGAAAGCGGTCCATGACACCGCCGAAGACGAGATGCGCGCAGGCGATCGCGGTGTCGAGCGGGTTGCCGATGAGGTTGGCGAGATAGAACGGCTTCAGCCGGTCGCTGCGGTCGACCGTCTTCAGCGGATGGAGGAAGACCGGCAGGCCGAGCGCCTCGATGCGGGCGAAGACCGGGAGGAAGCGCGGGTCGTCGAGGTCGCGGTCGTCGATGTTGGTGCCGAGATAGACGCCGCGGATACCGGGCAGCCTGCTGGCGCGGTCGAGTTCGTCGACGGCGCGGTCGGGATCGACCATGGGCAGCGTGGCCAGCGCGACGAAGCGCTTGGGATGCGCCTGATGCGCGGCGCTGGCGCCGTCGTTCCAGGCGCGCGCAAGGCGCACCGACAATTCCGGCGGCGCCCAGTAGATCATCGGTGCGGTCAGAGACAGCGCGTGCATCTCGACGCCCTGCTGATCCATCTCGGCAAGGCGGAGCGAAAGGTCGGTGAACTTCGCCGCGTAATGCACGGGGCCGATGAAGAAGCCGTCGGGCGCGGCGCGATAGTCGAGCCCGTGCGGCTTGCCCGCCTCGGCGAGGATGTCGAGCCAGGCTTGCGGGAAGTAATGCGCGTGGATGTCGATGGCGCGCCCGCCGCCGCTTCCGGCGGCCGCCAGCGCCGTGCCGGGCGCAGCCGCCGCGCTGCCGCCGCCCAGCGCGCCCGCCGCCGCCGCGGCG
>DAHUYF010000112.1 GCA_027315365.1 Rhodospirillales bacterium
CAACCAGGCGGCAACCGCGCAAATCCTCGGCTCGGCGCCGTTCGCCATCATCATGCTGCTGTTCATCATCTCCAGCGTGGTGCACATGCGGATCGGCATGCAGGTGATCGTCGAGGATTATGTCCACGACGACACCGCCAAGCTCGCGCTGCTGATGGCCAACACCTGCTTCTGCTGGGCCGTCGGTCTGGTGGCGGCCTATGCGATATTGAAGCTCTCGTTCGGATCGTAACAATGGCAACGAACGGAACCAACGGCGGCGCTGCGGCGCCTTCCATCAACGGCCGCGCCTACAAGGTCGAGGACCACGTCTACGACGTCGTGGTGATCGGCGCCGGCGGTTCGGGCCTGCGCGCGGTCGTCGGCTGCAGCGAAGCGGGTTTGCGCACCGCTTGCATCAGCAAAGTCTTTCCGACCCGCTCGCACACGGTGGCGGCGCAGGGCGGCATCGCCGCCGCTCTGGGCAATATGGGCGAGGACGACTGGCGCTGGCACATGTACGACACGGTCAAGGGCTCCGACTGGCTCGGCGACCAGGACGCGATCGAGTACATGTGCCGCAACGCCATTCCGGCGGTGATCGAGCTCGAGCATTTCGGCGTGCCGTTCTCGCGCACCGAGGACGGCAAGATCTACCAGCGCCCGTTCGGCGGCCACACCGTCAAGTTCGGCGGCGCCATGGCCAAGCGCGCCTGCGCCGCCGCCGACCGTACCGGCCACGCCATCATCCACACGCTCTACCAGCAATGCCTCAGGCACAATGCCGAGTTCTTCGTCGAGTATTTCGCCCTCGACCTGATCATGGACGGGGAGGGCGCCTGTCGCGGCGTCATGGCCTGGGATCTCGCCACCGGCACGCTGCACCGCTTCCGCGCGCATATGGTGGTGCTGGCCACCGGCGGCTACGGCCGCGCCTATTTCTCCTGCACCTCGGCGCATACCTGCACCGGCGACGGCAACGCCATGGTGCTGCGCGCGGGGCTGCCGCTGCAGGACATGGAGTTCATCCAGTTCCATCCCACCGGCATCTACGGCGCCGGCTGCCTGATCACCGAGGGCGCGCGCGGCGAAGGGGGATATCTCACCAACTCCGAGGGCGAGCGCTTCATGGAGCGCTATGCGCCCACCGCCAAGGACCTCGCGTCCCGCGACGTGGTGAGCCGCGCGATGACCATCGAGATCCGCGAAGGCCGCGGCGTGGGCCCGCACAAGGATCACATCCTGCTGCATCTCGAGCATCTCGATCCCAAGGTGCTGCACGAGCGCCTGCCGGGCATCTCCGAGACCGCCAAGATCTTCGCTGGCGTCGAGGTCACGCGCGAGCCGATCCCGGTGCTGCCGACGGTGCACTACAACATGGGCGGCATCCCGACCAACTATCACGGCGAGATGATCGATCTCGGCGCGGGCGAGGCCGAGCGCGTCGTGCCGGGGTTGATGGCGGTCGGCGAGGCGGCCTGCGTCTCGGTGCATGGCGCCAACCGGCTCGGCACCAACTCGCTGCTCGATCTCGTGGTCTTCGGCCGCGCCGCGGCGCACCGCACCGCCGAGCTGGTGCGGCCGGGGATGCCGCACAAGCCGTTGAACGAATCCGCCGGCGATGCCGCGGTGGCGCGGCTCGACCGCGTGCGCCACGCCCAGGGTCGGCTCAAGACCGGCGAGATCCGCCTTGCCATGCAGCGCACGATGCAGAACGACTGCGCCGTCTTCCGCACGCAGGAGACGCTGGCGCAGGGCGCCCGCAAGATCGACGACATCGCCGCGTCGATGCGCGACCTGGCGATCTCCGACCGCTCGATGATCTGGAACAGCGATCTGGTCGAGGCGCTCGAACTCGAGAATCTCTTGGCGCAGGCGGTGGTGTCGATGCATGCGGCGCTCAACCGTACCGAAAGCCGCGGCGCGCATGCGCGCGAGGATTTCGCCGAGCGCGACGACAAGGCGTGGATGAAGCACACCATGACCTGGCTCGATGGCGGCGGCGCGGTGCGCTTCGGCTACCGGCCGGTGCACATGTACACGCTGTCGAACGAGGTACAGGTCGTCCCGCCCAAGGCGCGCGTCTACTAAGAAAAAGAACGGAGAACGGCGATGGTCGAATTCACCCTGCCCGCCAACTCCAAGGTCGGCACCGGCAAGACGTTCAGGGCGCATGCCGGCGCCAAGCGGGTGAAGGCCTTCAAGATCTATCGCTGGGATCCCGACGCCAAGGCCAATCCGCGGCTCGACACCTACGAGGTCGATCTCGACGGCTGCGGCCCGATGGTGCTGGACGCGCTGATCAAGATCAAGAATGAGGTCGACACGACGCTGACCTTCCGCCGCTCCTGCCGCGAGGGCATCTGCGGCTCCTGCGCCATGAACATCGACGGCACCAACACCCTCGCCTGCCTCAAGAGCATCGACGAGGTGAAGGGCGATGTGCGGATCTATCCGCTGCCGCACATGCCGGTGGTCAAGGATCTGGTGCCCGACCTCACCCATATCTACGCCCAGTACCAGTCGATCAAGCCGTGGCTCGAGGCGGAATCGGCGCCGCCGCCCGATCGCGAGCGCGCGCAATCGGTGGCCGAGCGCGAGAAGCTCGACGGGCTCTGGGAGTGCATCCTGTGCTTCTGCTGCTCGACCAGCTGCCCGAGCTACTGGTGGAACGGCGACCGCTATCTCGGTCCGGCGATCCTGCTGCAGGCCTATCGCTGGCTCGCCGACAGCCGCGACGAGAAGACCGGCGAGCGCCTCGACGCGCTCGAGGATCCGTTCCGGCTCTATCGCTGCCACACCATCATGAACTGCACCCGCACCTGCCCCAAGGGGCTGAACCCGGCCAAGGCGATCGCCGAGATCAAGAAGATGATGGTGGCGCGGCGCTGATCGGTTTCGACCGCGCTCTTCAGAGGCGCAGCGCCGCGGCGTTGGTGTAGAGGTTCTCGACCAGGCGCAGGACGGCGCCGTCGATGTCGCTCGGCGTCGGCACGTGGTGGACCCATTTGCGCACGCCGATATAGAAGATGCTGCCGTGCAGGCTCCACATCATCTCGAGCTCGGGCTCGCTGACCGGCCGCGCGGCGACGCTCGGCCGTCCGAACTCGTGGCGCAGTTCGTCGATGACGGGAACATATATCCGCTCCATCACCATCGACCAGAAGCGCCGGCTGAGGGAGGCGCCGGCAAGACCGGAATGGAGATAGATGCGGACCCATTCGTAGCGGTGGAGCACGCGCGCATAGTCGAGATAGAACTCCTTGAGGCGCTCGATCAGCGGAAGCTCGCGCTCGGCAAGCAGCCGGCTCCAATCGGGCTTCCAGATGCCGAGGAAGAGCTCTTCGTAGATGCGGTCGAGCAGTGCTTCCTTGCTCGGGAAATAGCGGTAGAGCAGCCCCTTCGACACGCCGAGCCGGTGGGTCAGCTCGCGCGTCTGGCCGCTGAAGCCGCGCTCGGCGAAGAAGGCGATCGCGCCGTCCAGCAGCTCGCGCTCGCGCTCGTTCTTGTGGAGGCGCCGCCGCGTCGGCTTTTCCCGCGGCGGCGCGCGCCGTTTTCGGGTGTGCGGCGGTCGGGATACCCCGGGATCGGCTTGTTTTTCGGTCATAAAGGGCATCGCTCATCGCTGCGGCCACCGCATGATGCGCGATCAATGTCGGGGCTGCAACGCCGCCGCCGGCGTAATTGACAGCGCTGCGCGCACGGGCATAAAGTGAGCAAGTGCCCATTAGCGCCGCGAAACGCGCAACGGGCGGCGATAATCCGGCGCAAAGCCGAAGCCCGAGGAGGAAACCGATGGAAGTGCTGCCGAGACGCAGGATTTCGCGCGCCGAGATGACGAAACGGATGGCCCGCTTCGGCGAACTCAAGGGATCAGACGGCGGCCTGCCCGACAGCCGCATGCCCGGCTGCGAGCGCACGCTCTACAACGTCATCGGCTTTCAGCCGCCGCCAGGCGCCGACGGCGCGGTGACCTCACCGGTCGGCAACGACGCCTCGCGGCTTGCGGCGATCAAGGTCAGCGAAGGCTTCAATCTCGGATACTGTCGCGCCAAGCCGGGCAAGGGGCCGATGATGCACAATCACGACACCAACGAGACCTTCATCGCCATGACCGGCACCTGGCGCTGCAGCTGGGAGAACGAAAAGGGCGAGGTCGAGCATGTCGACCTCCGGCCACTCGACGTGATCTCCTTCCCGCCCGGCGCCATCCGTCGCTTCCAGAATGTCACCGAGGGCAATCCCGACGCGGAGTCGATCCTGATGTTCGTCATCGGCGGCAACGAGCCGCGGGCGGAATTCACCGATCAGTCCATGGCCGAGCTTGACCGCGCCGGGGTCTGGCCGCCGCGCGCCTGACTGCCGGGCGTCGTCCGCCCCAACCATCATCGGGATGAAGACATGAACAAAGCGCTTGCGGCCGCCCTTCGCGGCCTGTTCTTCGGCGTTGCCATGCTGGCCCTGGGCGCGCTCAGCCTGACGGCGCGGGCCGCCGAGCCGATCAAGATCGGCTTCAGCATGGCGCTGACCGGCGGCATCGCCGCCAATGGCAAAGCGGCGCTCCTCGCCATCCAGATGTGGGCGGACGACATCAACGCCAAAGGCGGGCTGCTCGGGCGGAAAGTCGAACTCGTCTATTACGACGATCAGAGCAACGCGGCCGTCGTTCCCGGCATCTATACGAAGCTGCTCGACATCGACAAGGTCGATCTCGTGGTCTCGCCTTACGGCACCAATCTCATCGCACCGGCGATGCCGATCGTCATGCAGCGCGGCCTCACCATGATGAGCCTGTTCGGCGTCGGCGTGAACTCGCTCTTCCACTACGACCGCTATTTCCAGATCATGCCGCTCGGGCCGGAGTCGAACCAAGCGATCCCGGCGGGCTTCTTCGCCGCCGCGACGATGCTCGAGCCCAAGCCCAAGACGATCGCCATCTCCGGCGTCGATGCCGAATTCGGCAAGCTCACCACCGATGCGGCGCGCAGCCTCGCCCAGAAGGCCGGCCTCAAGATCGTCTACGACCGCAGCTATCCGCCGGGCACGGTCGACTTCGCGCCGGTGATCCGCTCGATCCAGCAGGCGGCGCCCGATCTGGTCTTCGTCGCGGCGTACCCCGCCGATTCCGTCGGCATGGTGCGTGCGGCCCGGGAGGCCGGGCTCAAGACCATGCTGTTCGGTGGCGGCCTCGTCGGTCTGCAATATGCCGGGGTGAAGACGCAGCTCGGCCCGGCGCTCGACGGCATCGTCGATTACGAGCTCTACGTGCCGTCGCCGCAGCTCGCCTTTCCCGGCTTCGCGGCTTTCCTCGAACGCTACCAGGCGAAGGCGGCGGCGGCCGGCGTCGATCCCTTGGGTTATTACGTGCCGCCCTTCATCTACGCCGCGATGCAGATCGTCGGCGATAGCGTCGCCGCGACCGGCACACTCGACCAGAAGGCGCTTGCCGCCTACATGCACGGCCACGGCTTCGCGACCATCGTCGGCGAGGTACGCTTCGCCGCCAATGGCGAATGGGAGAAGCCGCGCGTGCTCATGACCCAGTATCGCGGCGTCGCGGGCAAGGAGCTGGAGCAGTTCCGCAAGCCGGGGACGCAAGTGATCCTCTATCCGCCGGCCTACAAATCCGGCGACGTCGCCTATCCCTTCCCACCGGAAGAGAAGTGAGCGCATCGCCACCGGGAAAGGGAGAGCGCGGAGAAAAGCGAGCTTCCTGTCGCGGCCCTATCGCCCGGGGCTCCTCCTTTGCGGCGATCGGCGCTATAGTTCCCTGATGCTCGATCACCTGAAGGCGAACAACCGCGCCTGGTCGCAGCGCATGGTCGCTGCCGATGCGGGCTTCTTCCGCCGGCTCGAGCGGCAGCAGGCGCCGCAATATCTCTGGATCGGCTGCTCCGACAGCCGCGTGCCGGCCAACGAGATCGTCGGCCTCGATCCCGGCGAGCTCTTCGTCCATCGCAACGTCGCCAATCTGGCGCCGCCGCAGGACGCCAATTATCTCTCGGTGCTGCAATTCGCCGTCGACGTGCTGCGGGTGAAGCACGTCATCGTGGTGGGACATTACGGCTGCGGCGGCGTCGGCGCCGCGGTCGACGGCACCAGGCGGGGTCTGGTCGACCACTGGCTGCATCCCATCCGCGAGGTCTATCACGAGCATCGCCAAGCGCTCGAGGCGATCCCCGATCAGAGCGCCCGGCTCGACCGGCTGTGCGAGCTCAACGTCATCCGGCAGGTGAAGAACGTCGCCTCCGACGTCTTCGTCCAGGACGCCTGGGCGCGCGGCCAGGACCTGCAGGTCCATGGCTGGGTCTATGCGCTCGGCAACGGCCTCGTCAGGGATCTCGAGGTCACGGTCGGCGGCCCGCAGGCGGTCGAAAACCTGGGCTGACCCGCGCCGCGCCGCCCTGTCCCGGCGTGTCACAACCGGACGCGCCATCTCGTCCTTAAGGCGGGAAGGAGATCGGCATGGCGCGGCGGCTCGTCTGGGCGCTCGATCTGGTGCTTATCGCCAATGGTGCCGTCATGCTGGCGCTGCCGGCATGGTGGTACGAGATCGTCCCCGGCGTGGCGGATACCGGGCCCTTCAACCCGCATTTCATCCGCGACATCGGCGCCGCCTATGTCGTCGCGGGCGGCGGGCTCGTCTGGTTCCTGCTCGACCGGGCGGCGCGGCCGGCGGCGCTTCTCGGCTGCGCCTTCCTGTCGCTGCACGCGCTCATCCATCTCTGGGACTGGGCGGCCGGACGCGAGAGCCTCGTCCATCTCCTGCGCGATGTTCCAACGGTGATCGTGCCGGGCCTGCTGATCTTCAGCCTGGCGCGGCGAGTGACTTCTACCTCACGGGAGAACCGCTATGCTGAGCCGGCTGATGCGGCGGCGGATCGCCGCCTTCGAACGGGCCTATGACTATCCCATGGACTATGCCCGCGAGATCCTGAGCGCGGGCCCGCGAGCGCTCCTCGCCTTCGGTCGCGTCCGGGCGCTGGTGCGCTATCGCCGCGGCCTGCCGCGGGACGCCTGGTACGCGGCGAAGCTTGCCGCCACCAAGGCCGAGGATTGCGGTCCTTGCACCCAGATCGTCGTCACCTTCGCCGAGCGCGAGGGGGTGGCGCCGGCAGTGCTGCGCGCCGCGCTGGCGGGCGACGAGCGGGGGATGGGCGAGGCGGCGGCGCTGGGCTACCGCTTCGCCGAGGCTGTGCTGGCGCATGATGTTGCCGCCGATGCGCTGCGCGAGGCGGTGGCGCGTCGCTGGGGCCAGCAGGGCCTGGTCTCGCTCGCCTTCGCCATCGCCGGCTCGCGCATCTTTCCGACGGTGAAATACGCGCTGGGGCACGCCAAGGCCTGCACCCACGTCACCGTCGACGGCAGCGCCGTGCCGGTGCTGCGCCGCGCCGCATGAACGAGACCGATGAGAGCGCGGCGGCGCGGGAATTCGAGGCCCATCGCCGACATCTGATGGGCTTGGCCTACCGCATGCTGGGTTCGCTCGCCGAGGCGGAGGATGCGGTGCAGGAGGCCTATCTGCGCTGGCACGCGGCCGAGCGCGGCGTGGTCGAAAACCCGCGCGCCTTTCTCTCGACCATCGTCACGCGGCTCTGCCTCGACCAGCTCAAATCGGCGCGCGTCCGGCGGGAGAGCTATGTCGGTCCGTGGCTGCCGGAGCCGGTGCTCGACGCCGCGGCGCTCGACGCCGAGAGCGCCAGCGACCACGCTCATGATCTTTCCGTGGCGCTGATGCTGACCTTGGAGCGGCTGTCGCCGCTGGAGCGCGCGGCCTTCCTGCTGCACGACGTCTTCGACATGGAGTTCGCCGCGGTGGCAGCGACGCTGGGGCGCAGCGAGGCCGCCTGCCGCCAGCTCGCCGCCCGGGCCCGCGCCCATGTCCAGGCGGCACGGCCGCGCTTCACGCCGTCGCCCGACGAGGGCGCGCGGCTTGCCGCCGCCTTTCGACAGGCGGCGCAAAGCGGCGACACCGCGGCGATGGCGCGGCTGCTCGCCGAGGACGCCGTGCTCTACAGCGATGGCGGCGGCAAGCGCGTCGCCGCGCTCAACCCGATCTGCGGCGGCGACAAGATCGTGCGGTTCTTCGCCGGCATCGCGCGCAAGAACGGCCTCAGGGGCCTGCGAGCGCGCGAAGCCAGCATCAACGGGCTGCCGGGATTCGTGATGGTCGATGCCGAGGGCGCGCTCCAGACCAGCGCGTTTGCCGTCGCCGATGGCCGCATCGCCGCGATCTATCTGGTGGCCAATCCCGACAAGCTGCAGCGCGTCGCGTTCTAGCCGGCGTTCTGCGGTGCGGCGCAATCGAGCAGCAAGGTGGGGGCGGCGCGCTCGCTCGAGCCGCCGCGCCAGCGCTCGCCCGGCCGCAGGCGATGGAAGCGCACGGCGCAGGCGCCCTCGCGCGCATGGTGGGTGAGGATGACGCGGAACGGCCCCGCCGCGCCGCAGCGATCGAGCATGTCGACGAGCTGCCCGGCATAGGTCAGCGCGGTGGCAAGCGCCCGCTCGGGCGCGCTGGACGGGCCATCGAAATCGAGGCGATTCACGGCGCATTCATAGCCAGTCGGGTCGCGGTGCTGGTGCAGGTCGAAGGCGCCGCCGCCCGCCTCCAGCGCCTTCAGCAGGACGCAGCCCTCGCGCTCGACCACGCCGTCGTCGAGATAGCGCAGGATGCGGCCGTTCAGCGGCGGCAGCGAGGCGGCGCCCAGCCTGTCGATGAGCCGCTGCATCTCGAGATCCGCGCGGATCGTGGGGCGGCCCATCGTCGCTGTCGCTCAATCCGCGAAGGCGGCGTAGACGAGATCGCGGAAGAGCACGCGGAAATATTCGCGCTGGCCCGGTCCCTGGATGAGCAGCAGGGCGAAAAGCTGCTCGGCGGGATCGACCCAGAAGGTCGTACCGGCGAGCCCGCCCCAGTAATACTGGCCGGTGGAACCCGGCACCTGGGCGAGGCCGGCTTGCAGGCGCACGGCGAAGCCCAGACCGAAGCCGTAGCCGGGGATCAGCAGATCGGGCGTGCCGGGCATGCCGCCGAGATGGTCGGCGGTCATGTACTCGACCGTCTTGCGGCTCAGCAGGCGGGTCCCGTCGAGCGTGCCGCCGTTCAGCATCATCTGCAGGAAGCGCGCATAATCCATCGCCGTCGACACCAGCCCGCCGCCGCCGGATTCGAAGCTGGGCTGCTGCCGCACCTCGAGGAGCTGCACTGCGCCGCCGCTCTCGGGGTCCTTGGCGAAGGCCTCGGCGAGGCGCTCATGCTTGCTCGGCGGCACGGAGAAGTCGGTGTCGGCCATGCCGAGCGGCTTCAGGATGCGCTCGGCCAGCACCTCGCGCAGGCTCTCGCCCGTCAGCACCTCGATGACGCGGCCGAGCACATCGGTGGCGCGGCTGTATTCCCAGCGCGTCCCCGGCTGGTACATCAGCGGCAGCCGCGCCAGGGTCGCCGCCTGCTCGGCGTTGGTCTGGTTGCGGCGGAAGATCTTGGCGTCCATGTATAGCTTCTGCACCGGCGCGTTGCCGCGGAACTCGTAGGTGAGGCCCGCGGTGTGGCGCAGCAGATCCTGCATCGTGCTCTCGCGCTCGGCCGGAATCCGCTCGATCGTGCCGTTGCGCTCGACCGCCACTTCCATCTCGGCGAAGTCGGGGAGGTATCTCGCCACGGGATCGCCGATCAGGAAGCGGCCTTCCTCCCACAGCATCATCGCCGCGACCGAGACGATCGGCTTGGTCATGGAGTAGATGCGGAAGATGCTGTCGCGGTGCAGCGGCGCCTCGGTCGCGGGATCGCGCGCGCCCAGCGCCTCGAAATGGGCGATGCGGCCGCGCCGCGCCACCAGCGCCACCGCGCCGGGCACGAGGCCGCGGTCGATGTCGCCGCGCAACACGTCGTCGAGCCGCTTGAGGCGCGCCGGCGAGAGCCCGACTTCTTCCGGGGCGGCGAAGGGCAGCGAGGGCGTGGTCATGGCATCAGCTCCTCCTGGCGGCGAGGACGAAACGGCTCCTCGGAAAGCCGGCGCGGCCGCGGCAAACGGTTGCGCGTTGCATTCTTGTGACGTGGCTCTTTCTCTCGCGGTGCTCAGTCTAGCGGCTGCTCTGCCGCCCGCCCAGCGATTGCTCGCCATTCGATGGGCCGCAGCGGAAAATTTCCCGCGGCGCGGGAGAAAACCGCAGCGGCATGCGTCCTGGCGCCGCCGCGGCGACATCGCGCCCGGGCGCAGCCAGCGATCTTCCGGCTGAATTCGGGCGCTCGGAGCGGCCGCCTACATCCCCGCCAAGGCGAGAACCACCACGACCGACAGCCACGCCCAGCCGAAGTGGCGTCCGCGCGACGCCCAGGCATTGCCGACGGCGCCGGCGGCATAGACGGCGGCGCTCGCGGCAATGATGGCGATGCGCGCCTGCCCCGAGTGCAGCGTGGGCGCAAAGATCAGCAGCGCGCCCATGGCGATCCAGGCGATGACGCCGCAATGCCAGACCAGGCGCAGCAGCAGGCGGGCGCGGCGGGGCTCGATACGCGCGACGGCAAAAAGCCTGGTCTCGCCGAGATAGCCGTGCACGAGAGCGGCCGCGATGCCGAGGACACCGGCGGCTTCGACCAAGAAATCGCTCATGGGGCGCCTCCATCCAACGCAGACCCCCATCCTGCGCCGATTTGACCAGAGAGTCTAGACTATATAGTCTATAACTTATGAAGGCAGATCCGCCGCATGGGCCGCGCGCAATTCGCACCCGGTGACTTTCTCGATGCCGCGCGCTCGCTCGCGGCGGAGCACGGACCCGCTGCCGTGACGGTCGACGCCGTGACCCGGCGGCTCGACGCGCCGAAAGGCTCGTTCTATTACCGCTTCGCCTCGCGCGACCTGCTGCTGGGCGAGCTGTGGCTCGCCACCGTGCTGGCCTATCAGGAAGGCTTCGTCGCCGCGATCGAGGCCGGCGACGGGCTCGCGGCGGCGCTCCATATGCCGGCTTGGGTGCGGCGCAATCGCGAGGCGGCGCGGCTGCTGCTGCTCTACAGCCGGCACGATTTCGTGCAGGGCAAGTGGCCGGCGGCGCTGAAGCGCGGCGTCGCCGATCAGGCGCAGCGCTTCATGGCCTCACTCGAGCGCTTCGCGCACTCGGCCTTCGGCGGTAGCGACGCCGACGCCGTCCGCCGCGCCCAGTTCGTGCTGGCAGACGTGCCGATGGCCGCCATCCGCCCGCACCTGCAACGCCGCGAGAGCCCGCCGCCGCTGGTCGACGAGCTCATCCGCGCCACTTACCACGCGATCGTCGGCGGCGGGGCCGCGCCTCAGACCGCTTCGAGCTCCTCGATCGCGTCGACGCGGTCGGGGTAGAAGGCGAGGTGGTCCTTGATCGCGGCCACGGCCTCGTAGGGCGCCTCATAGGTCCAGACGGCGTTTGCCGCGCGCTCGCCGCCGATGGGGATGCTGTAATAGGCGCAATCGCCCTTGTAGGGGCAGTAGGTGGCGTGGTCGGTCCGCTTGAGCAGCGACATCTCGACGTCCTGGCGCGGGATGTAGTGCACCGGCGGATATGACGCCTCGCGCAGCCTCAGCGCGCGCCGCGTGTCGGCGATGACGCGGCCGCCTGCCTTGACCACCACCCGCCCGGGCGCGGCTGCGATGGTGATGGGATGATCGGGACCCGGGATCCTTCTCGGCTTGGCACTCATGACGGCATCCCTTTTGCGGTTGGTCCGCTAGAGGTGGCACCCCGGGCCGGGATTTGCGAGCCCACCTTGCCGAGACCGCTCTCCCTCGCCATCTCGGGCCGCAGAGGCATTTTGCGCAGGCGCGGGTTTTCCGGTATGACGGCCGCCGCCCATGTCGCTGCCGATCCTTCCCTCCGCTTCCGCCACGCCGCCGCTGGGCTCGACCGACGGGCCGTTGGCGCAATACCGCGCCCGGTTGGCGAGTGGCGAGCTGATCCCGGCGCCGTCGCAGCGCCTAGCGGCCGACAAGCTGCAAAGCCTGTGGCGCGCGCTTGCCAGCTACAAGCCCAACAATGGCGAGCATGGCTGGCGGGCGCGGCTGGGATTGGCGCCGGCGAGCGCGCCGCCGCCGCTCGGCCTCTACATCTTCGGCGGCGTCGGCCGCGGCAAGAGCATGCTGATGGACATGTTCTTCGCCACGGCGCCGGTCGAGAACAAGCGCCGGGTGCATTTCTACGCCTTCATGCTCGAGGTGCACGAGTTCATCCACGCGCGGCGCGCCGAGAAGGGCGACCCCATCCCGGCGGTGGCGCAGGCGATCGCGCGCGAAGCGACGCTGCTCTGCTTCGACGAATTCCAAGTCACCGACATCGCCGATGCGATGATCCTGGGGCGGCTCTTCACCGCGCTTTTCGAGGTCGGCGTGGTGGTGGTGGCGACCTCCAACCGGGCGCCCGACGATCTCTACAAGGACGGGCTGCAGCGCGAGCGCTTCCTGCCGTTCATCGATCTCCTCAAGGAGAAGCTCGACATCCTTGCGCTCGACGACGGCCGCGACTACCGGCTGGCGCGCTTCGCCGGCCGCCAGGTCTATTTCACCCCGGCCGACGACAGCGCCTATCGCGCGCTTGAGCGCGCGTTCGCCGACCTCACCGACAATGCCTCGGCGGCGAGCAAGACGCTGCTGGTGCAGGCGCGCTTCGTCGTCGTGCCGCGCGCCGCGAAGAACGTCGCCTGGTTCCCCTTCGACGATCTCTGCGGCCAGCCGCACGGCCCCGCCGACTACCTGGCGCTGTGCCAGACCTTCCACACCTTCATCGTCGAGGCGATCCCGCGCATGGGGCCCGACCGGCGCAACGAGGCCAAGCGCTTCAACACCTTCATCGACACGCTCTACGAGGTGCGCGGCAATCTCATCTGCTCGGCCGAGGTGCCGCCGCCGCTGCTCTACGCCGATGGCGACGGTGCCTTCGAATTCGAGCGCACCGTCTCGCGCCTGATCGAGATGCAGAGCGAGGATTATATCGCCGGCCGCGGCTTGTAGCCGCCAACCGGCTACCGTCAGGATGAGGCGGTTTTCATGTCCGTCACCAACAATTCGCATTCATCTCGGCCGCAAGGGCCGGCCGCACAAATTTTATGCAGCGTTGCCGGCCGGCGGCGCGCTTGCTCCGGCGCGGAATTCGGAGTAAGACGCCGGCCAAACCGGAACTCCCAAAGACGAAGAGGTCGCGGATGGCACGCAACAAGATCGCGCTGATCGGCGCCGGGCAGATCGGCGGCACGCTGGCCCTGCTCTCGGGGCTGAAGGAGCTGGGCGATATCGTTCTCTTCGACGTCATCGACGGCGTGCCCCAGGGCAAAAGCCTCGACATCGCCGAGGCCTCGCCGGTCGAGGGCTTCGATGCCAAGGTCGTCGGCGGCAGCGACTACTCCGTCATCGCAGGCGCCGATGTGGTGATCGTCACCGCCGGATTCCCGCGCAAGCCCGGCATGAGCCGCGACGATCTCATCGGCAAGAACGCCGAGGTCGTCGCCACCGTCGGCCGCGCCATCAAGCAGCATTGTCCCGGCGCCTTCGTCATCACCATCACCAACCCGCTCGACGTGATGGTCTGGGTGATGCGCGAGGCCAGCGGGCTGCCGCCGCATCGCGTCATCGGCATGGCCGGCGTGCTCGACAGCGCGCGCTTCCGCTATTTCCTCGCCGAGGATATGGGCGTCTCGGTCGAGGACGTGACCGCCTTCGTGCTCGGCGGCCATGGCGACGACATGGTGCCGCTGATCCGCTACTCGACGGTGGCGGGCATTCCGCTGCCCGACCTCATCAAGATGGGCTGGACCACGCAGGAGCGTGTCGACAAGATCGTCCAGCGCACCCGCGGCGGCGGCGGCGAGATCGTCAACCTGCTGAAGACCGGCTCTGCCTTCTATGCCCCGGCCTCCTCGGCGATCGCCATGGCGGAATCCTACCTGCGGGACAAGAAGCGGGTGCTGCCCTGCGCCGCCTGGCTGACCGGCGAATACGGCGTCAAGGACCTCTATGTCGGCGTGCCGGTGGTGATCGGCGCCAAGGGGGTGGAGCGCATCGTCGAGATCTCGCTCAACGCCGACGAGAAGGCAATGTTCGACAAATCCGTCGGCGCGGTGCGCGGCCTGGTCGAGGCGGCCAAGAAGATCCAGGCCGCGCCCAAGGGCTGAACCGATGCGGGCGTCGGGGGCGGGACGGCCCAAACGGGTGGCGTAAACCAGACATGAACCATTGCCGGGCTAGGTTTTCGGCCGCTTAATCCCATCTCTAGGCTGCCGGAACCGGCGGAACAGGGGGTGGATCACCCCCGCCGCGCTCGGTCCTTACGGTCGGAAAAACCCTCATGCCGCGTCTCGATCAAGCCACTTTCCTCAACGGCGCCAACGCCACCTTCATTGCCGAGCTCTATGCCCGCTGGCTGGAGGATCCCGCCGCGGTCGACGACAGCTGGCGCAGCTTCTTCGGCGATCTCGCCGAAGAGGCGCCGGCCCTCCTCAAGGAGCTGGAAGGCCCGGGCTGGGGTGCCGAGCGCGGCCATGTCATCGCCAACGGGCACGCCAATGGCGCCGCGGCCGTCCACGGCCAGGCGGCGCCGGCCGAGCGTGCCGCGGTGTCCGGGGCGGCGGCACGGCAGGAGACGCTCGACGCGTTGCGCGCGCTCTCGCTCATCCGCGCCTATCGCGTGCGCGGCCACTTGTTGGCGGATCTCGACCCGCTCGGGCTGGTGCGGCGAACCTCGCATCCCGATCTCGATCCCGCCACCTACGGCTTCACCGAGGCGGATTACGACCGGCCGATCTTCGTCAACGGCGTGCTGGGCTTCGAGACCGCCACGCTGCGCGAGATCCTGGCCGCGCTCAAGGCGACATATTGCGGCTCGGTCGGCATCGAGTACATGCACATGCAGGAACTCGAGCAGCGCCAATGGATCCAGGCGCGCATCGAAGTGCCGCGCAACCAGACCGAATTCACTCGCCAGGGCAAGCACGCCATCCTCGAACGGTTGACTGCGGCCGAGATGCTCGAGCGCTTTCTCGACCGGCGCTATACCGGCACCAAGCGCTTCGGCCTCGACGGCGGCGAGGCGCTGATCCCGGCGCTGGAGCAGGTGATCAAGCGCGGCGGCCAGCTCGGCATGAAGGAGCTGGTGCTGGGCATGCCGCATCGCGGCCGGCTCAACGTGCTGACCAACGTCATGGGCAAGCCCTTTGCCGCGCTGTTCTCGGAATTCCAGGGCAACCCGGCCAATCCCGAGGACGTGCAGGGCTCCGGCGACGTCAAATACCATCTCGGCACCTCGACCGATCGCGAATTCGACGGCAATGCCGTGCATCTCTCGCTGACCGCCAACCCCTCGCATCTCGAAGCGGTCAACCCGGTGGTGCTGGGCAAGGCGCGCGCCAAGCAGCGCCAGCGCGGCGACACCAGGGGCGATGAGGTGGTGGGGCTGCTGATGCATGGCGATGCGGCCTTCGCCGGCCAGGGACTGGTGCCGGAATCGCTGGAGCTGTCCGAGCTCAAGGGCTATCGCACCGGCGGCACCGTGCATTTCGTCGTCAACAACCAGATCGGCTTCACCACCAGCCCCTCCTACGCGCGCTCGAGCCCCTATCCCTCGGATGTCGGCAAGATCACCCAGGCGCCGATCTTCCACGTCAACGGCGACGATCCCGAGGCGGTGGTGCATGTCTCGCGCATCGCCATCGAGTTCCGCTACCGCTTCAAGAAGGACGTGATCGTCGACATCTTCTGCTACCGCCGCCACGGCCATAACGAGGCCGACGAACCTGCCTTCACCCAGCCGATCATGTATCGCGCCATCGCCGAGCATCCGACGACGCGGCAGATCTACGCCAGGCGCCTGATCGAAGAAGGCGTCGTCAGCGAGGCGGAAGCCGAGCAGATGACCAGCGATTTCATGGCCTATCTCGACAGCCAGTTCGACGCGGCGAAGAGCTACCGCCCGAACAAGGCGGACTGGCTCGAAGGCGCCTGGAGCGGCCTCAAGGTGGCCTCGGGCGATGCGCGCCGCGGCGAGACCGCGGTGCCGACCGAACTGTTGAAGGAGGTCGGTCACGCGCTCGTCACCGTACCCGAGGGCTTCAACCTCAACCGCAAGATCGCGCGCCAGCTCGAGGCGAAGAAGAAGGCGATCGAGAGCGGCGAGGGCATCGACTGGGCGACCGGCGAGGCGCTCGCCTTCGGCACGCTCTGCGCCGAAGGCACCTTCGTGCGCTTCACCGGCCAGGATTCCGGCCGCGGCACCTTCTCCCAGCGCCACGCCGTGCTGGTCGATCAGGAGACCGAGGAGCGCTACGTTCCGATCAACCACGTGCGCCCCGGTCAGGCGCCGCTGGAAATCATCGACAGCCCGCTCTCCGAGGCGGCGGTGCTGGGCTTCGAATACGGCTACAGCCTCGCCGACCCGCATGCGCTGGTGCTGTGGGAGGCGCAGTTCGGCGATTT
>DAHUYF010000127.1 GCA_027315365.1 Rhodospirillales bacterium
GGGCGAGGAACTCCTGCAGCAGCAGCAGAGCGAAGGCGCCGAGGATCGGCCCGTAGAGCGCGCCCATGCCGCCGAGAATGACCATCATCAGCACGATGCCCGATTGGCGCCAGCCGAAGAGGTCGGGATTGACGAAGCCGAACTGCGCCGCGTCGAGATATCCCGCGAGCCCGGCGAGCGCGCCGGCGATGACGAAAGCCGCGAGCTTGTAGCGGAAGGTGGCGAAGCCCAGCGCGCGCATGCGATGCTCGTTGACACGGATGCCTTGCAGCGCATGGCCGAAAGGCGAGCGCAGGACGACGCGCAGCAGCAGATAGGTTGCCGCCATCAGCGCCAGCACGAGATAGTAGAAATGCCGGCTGTCGGCGAGCCGAAGCGGCGCCAGGCCCGGGAGCGCCGCCTCTGGCTTGCCGTAAATATAAGCGCCGTCCGAGCCGCCCAGCCATTTGGCGCCGGTGACGTAATAGAAGAACATCTGCGAGAAGGCGAGCGTCGCCATGATGAAGTAGACGCCGGCGCTGCGCAGCACCAGGACGCCGATGACGAGTGCCGCCAGAGCTGCGGCGGCGACCGCCACCGGCAGCGACAGCCACAGGCTCGCCGCCAGCCCGTCGGGCGTCAGCAGCAGCAGCGCATAGGCGCCGATGCCGAAGAAGGCGGCGTGGCCGAGACTGACCAGGCCGGTGCAGCCGACCAGCAGGTTGAGGCTCATGGCGAAGATGGCCATGATCATGATCGTGCTGAAGAGCTGCAGGTAGAACTTGCCGGCGACGGCGGGGAGGAGGCAGAACGCCAGCGCGATCAGCGGCAGCAGGAGCAGCGCCGGACGCAGGCGGCGCCTCATGCGCCGGTGCCTCCGAAGAGTCCGGCCGGGCGCCACAGCAGCACCGCCGCCATCAGCACGTAGATCGTCATGCCGGCGACTTCCGGCGCGTAGACTTGCCCGAAGGTGTCGGCCAGCCCGATCAGCAATGCGCCGAGAAAGGCGCCCCGGATCGAGCCGATGCCGCCGATGACGACGACGACGAAGGAAACGATGAGGATCTGGTTGCCCATGCCGGGGAAGACGGAGGCGACGGGGGCGGCGATCATGCCGGCAAACGCCGCGAGCGCCACGCCCAGCGCGAAGACGAAGCGGTAGACGAGGCCGATATCGATGCCCAGTGACTGCACCATCTCGCGATTGACCGAGCCGGCACGGATTGCCATGCCGAGCCGCGTGCGCCCGATGAGCAGCGCCAGGCCGCCGGCGATGGCGAGGCACACCGCCGACATGAACAGGCGATAGACGGGATAGCTCAGCGTGTCGGTGAGTCGTACCGAGAAATCGAGGAAGGCGGGCACCGCCACACCATGGACGTCATCGCCGAATACCAGGCTGCGCAGCTCCTCGAAGACCAGGATGAGGCCATAGGTCAGCAGCACCTGGTAGAGGTGGTCGCGGGCATAGAGCAGGCGGAACAGCGTGACCTCCAGCGCCACGCCGATCAGGACGGAGAGCGGCACCGCGATCAGCAGCGCGAGCCAGAGATTGCCGCAGAGCTCCGCGAGGGCGAAGGCGAGATAGGCACCCAGCATGTAGAAGCTGCCATGGGCCAGATTGATGATGCCCATGATGCCGAAGATCAGCGTCAGCCCGCTCGCCACCAGGAACAGCAGCAGCCCGAGCTGCACGCCGTTCAGCAGCTGGATGAGAAAGAAGACGAAGCCGGAAGACATGGCCATCAGCTATCAGCTTTCGGCCGTCGGCGAAAGCCGGTCGCGCCGGCGGCCGACGGCGCAGAGCGCCCGGCCGAGAACTCGCGTCACGCCATCTTGCAGCCGCGTGCGGGATCGGCGAGCGCCTTCACCGCGACGCTGACATAGCGGTTCTCCAGCCCCTGCACCTTGCGCAGATAGAAATCCTGAACCGGGTTGTGCGCCTTGGACAGGGTGAACTTGCCGCGCGGACTGTCGATCTCCGCCTGCTCCATGGCGGCGACGAGCTGCCGGCGGGCACCGGTGTCGCCTTTGACTGCGCCGAGGCCGGCGACGAGCAGCTGGCCGGTGTCGTAGCCTTGCACCGCATAGACGTCCGCGTCGCGGTTCGCCGCCTGCTTGAAGGCGGCGCGGAAGGCCTTGTCCTTGGGCAGGTCGAGTCCCTCGGCGTAATGCAGCGTGGTCTCCAGGCCCTGCGCCGCCTCGCCCTGCGCCGCGAGCGTGCCGTCGGTGAGGAAGCCTGCGCCGACCAGCGGCACCGCGGTCTTGAGCCCCGCCGCCGCGTAATCCTTGACGAACTTCACCGCCCCGCCGCCGGCGAAGAACGTGTAGACGATTTCGGGCTTGATCGCGGCGATCTGCGTCAGGATCGCCTGGAACTCGACCTGCGGGAACGGCAGCAGCAGTTCGCTCTCGATCTTGCCGCCGCTCGAGGCGAAGCCGTCCTTGAAGCCGTCGATCGATTCATGCCCGGCGGCATAGTCCCAGCTGACCGCCACCGCCCGCTTCTGGCCGCGCGCGGCCGCCACCTTGCCCATGGCGAAGCCCGGCTGCCAGTTGGAGAAGCTGGTGCGAAAGATGTTGGCGGCGCAGGCTGGCCCGGTCGCGGCCTCGGCCCCGGCATTGGGGATGAGCAGCATGGTGTCGTTGTCGGTCGCGACCTTGACCATGGCCATGGCGACGCCCGAATGCACCGTGCCGATGAGGAAATCGACCTTGTCGCGGGTAACCAGCTTGTTGGCGTTCTCGGCGCCCTTCGCCGGCTCCGATTCATCGTCGAGCACGATGTAATCGATGTCGCGCCCGCCCAGCCTGCCGCCGGCCTCGGCGATGGCGAGCCGCAGCGCCGCGTCGATGTTCTTGCCGAGCGCCGCATAGGTGCCGGTATAGGG
>DAHUYF010000131.1 GCA_027315365.1 Rhodospirillales bacterium
CGCACGACGCGGCAGTTCTTGTCGCGGGTCTTGGCCGATTTCAGGCTGTTGCGAATCTTCATGGTCAGGGCCTTGCAAGCGCGCGGGTCAGGAAGGGCGGCCGATTAATCCGCGGGCAGCGCGGAGTCAAGCCGGCCACCCCCGCATTGACCGCGCGCCGCCGCCACGCGATGACCCGTCCGCAAAGGAGAGCCACATGCAGGGTGACGGTTCCGGCGGCAGTTGGACGGCGTTCCTGGCGATGGTGTTCGTCGTGGTCGGGCTGGCCGGGATGTTCGGCACCTACGCCGCGCCGGCCCCCCTGGTGCGCGCCGTGGAGCGGGAGGGGGCACTGGACGAAGCCCTCGCCGCCGCCCACCGCCCCGACGCCCAGGCCGCGATCGAGGCGCTGCGGCCGAAACTGGCCGAAAGCGCGGACGCACTGCTGCCGGTCGGCGGCGACATGGACGCCCGCATCGCCGCCGAGCGCCGTGCCATGCGCACCCGCCTGCTGGCGGAGGCCGGCGCCGCCACGACCCGCGTGCGCTGGATCATCGGCGTGGTCACGCTGATGGGCTTCGCCATGGCAACGGCGATCCTGCACGCCGCCCGGGTGCGGCGCTAACGCCGCCGCGCCTCGGCCGCGCGCAGCGTGTTCTCCAGCAGGCAGGCAATCGTCATCGGTCCGACGCCGCCCGGCACCGGCGTGATCGCGCCGGCCACCGCCAGCGCCTCGGCATAGGCCACGTCGCCGACCAGCCGGCCGTCCGGTAGCCGGTTGATGCCGACATCGATCACGGTCGCGCCGGGCGCGATCCAGGCGCCGCGCACCATCTCCGGCCGGCCGACCGCCGCCACCAGCACCTCGGCGCGGCGGCACTCGGCCGGCAGATCGCGGGTGCGGGAATGCGCGATGGTCACGGTCGCGTCCGCAGCGGTCAGCAGCGCCGCCATCGGCTTGCCGACGATGTTCGAGCGGCCGAGCACCACCGCCTCGGCGCCGGCGATGCCGCCCAGGGTCTCGCGCAGCAGCATCAGGCAGCCATAAGGCGTGCACGGCACCAGTGCGGTGCCGCCGCTCCACAGCCGCCCGACATTCTGCGGATGGAAGCCGTCGACGTCCTTGGCCGGATCGATCGCCTCGATGACGCGCTGCGGCTCGATCTGCGGCGGCAGCGGCAGTTGCACCAGGATGCCGTCGATGGCGGGGTCGGCGTTGAGCGATGCCACGAGGCGCAGCAGCTCCGCCTCGCCGGTGGCCGCGGGCAGGCGATGCTCGACGCTGGCGAGGCCAGCCTCGCGCGTCGCCTTGGCCTTGCTGCGGACATAGACGTCGCTGGCGGGGTCGTCGCCCACCAGCACCGCCGCGAGCCCAGGCACGATGCCGTGCCGCACCTTGATCTCCGTGGCGGCGGCAGCAATGCGCGCGCGCAGCGCCGCGGCCGCGGCCTTGCCGTCGATCAGTCGCGTCTCAACCATGCGCCGAGCCTTTCCTCGAGCTGCGCGGCAAGCGCCGCAGGATCGCCGGCGATATGCACCAGCTTGCGCCGGTCGGCGGCGCCGAGCACGAGGCTGAGCGCGCCGCGCCTGACGCCGAGCGCCTTCGCCAGCAGCGCCAACAGCGCGTCATTGGCCTTGCCCGCCTCGGGCGGTGCCGTCACCGCGACCTTGAGCGCGCGCCCGCCGGCACCGTCCTCGATCACGCCCAGGATGCGCGCCGCCGCCGCCTTGGGCGTCAGTCGCACCGCCAGCCGCACGCCGCCGGACGCGGCGGCGAAGGGCCGCGCCGGCGCCGCGCTCACAGCTGTGCGATGTAGAACTCCAGCTGTATCAGCTCGCGCTCGATGAACCACAGGATCAGCAGCAGGATGATCGGCGAGATGTCGAGGCCGCCGAGATTGGGCAGGAACTGGCGGATCGGCCGCAGCGCCGGCTCGGTGGCGCGATAGAGGAAATCGCCGATCATCGCGACCGGGCGGCTATGGGTGTTGATGACGTTGAAGGCAATGAGCCAGCTCATCACCGCCGAGATGATGATGATCCACCAGTAGATGTGAAGCACCACGACGACGACGTCGATGACCGGAACCAGGAAACCGCCCATGAGCCCGCCCTAATCCCCTCGCGAAGCGGCGGTAAGCTAGCGGCGGCCGGGGAGCGGCACAAGGCCGATGCGGAGCCCTCCGTTATCCCGCCCGCGCTGGCGGCGCGATCACGCCGTCCAAGCCTTGACAGCGCCGGGGGGCGGCCCACATAGTCGCCGCCCGTCGCGGGGCAGTAGCTCAGTTGGGAGAGCGCGACGTTCGCAATGTCGAGGTCAGGGGTTCGATCCCCCTCTGCTCCACCAGTTTCTCCAAGGGCTCAGCCGGTGTCGGCTGGGCCCTTGTCGTCTGCGCTCCAATAATCCAATAAATAGATCGCCTGATCTCGTATATACCCTCATGAGTATTATTGCGACGTCCCCGGCGTTGCTCAGACTCTCTCGAAATCCGTGCGCTCGTCGAGCGGCAGGCCCTGGAGGCGGCGGCGGAGCGTATCGAGCGCCATTTCCACCGCGCCCAGGCGCAGCCAGTCGCGCCCGCCCAGCAGCCGCGCCCGCCGGCTCGCGGTGGCATCCGCGGTGGCGATGCCGAGGGCGATGGTGCCGCCGAATTCGAGCCGGTCTTCGCCTTCGTCGACATCGACCAGCACGGCAAGGCCGAGCGCCGCGCCCGAAGCGCGCCGCGCCGCCTGCGCCGCCGCCTCGGCGGCCGTCCCGCCGGCCGCGCCGGCCCACGCGGCGCCGGCTTCGCCCAGTGCCGCGGCGATCTGCGCCAGATCGCGCGACACCACCGCGCGGCGCAGCACCTGCTCCGATCCCGGCAGGCCGGCAAGCCGCGCCGCGACCAGTCCGCCGGTGAAGGTCTCGACCAGCGCCAGCGGCCAGCCGCGCTGCTCGAGCGCGGTGAGAACGACACCCTCCAGCGTCTGGTCGTCCTCGGCGATGATGAAGTTGCCAAGCCGCCGGCGTAGCTCCGCCGCTACCGGGTCGAGCTTGCGCCGCACGTCTTCCCGGCCGGTGCCGCGCACCGCGAGCTTGGTCTCGAGCTGCGGGTAATGGGCGCGGAAGCCGAGCTTGACGCCGCCGCCCGGCGCCAGCGCCTCGATGCCGGCGAGCAACGCGTCGACATGCGATTCGCCGAGGCCGTAGGAATGGAAGCGCTTCAGATGGATCACCGTCTGCAGGCCGCTGCGGGCCAGCAGCCGCGGCACCACCTGTTCCTCGACCATGCGGCGCATCTCGCGCGGCACGCCGGGGGTGAAGAAGAAGCGCGCCTTGCCGATGTCGAGCGCGAAGCCGCAGGCGGTGCCGACGGGGTTGTCGAGCCGCTCGGCGGTTGCCGGCAGCATCGCCTGCTTGCGGTTGTTGGGCGGCATCACCCGGCTGCGCCGGTGGAAAAACTCCTCCATCCGCGCCAGCCACGCCGCGTCGAGCACGAGATCGACCCCGGCGGCGCGGGCCGCGACCTCCTGCGAGAGGTCATCGACGGTGGGGCCGAGGCCGCCATTCACCACCACCGCATCGGCGCGCTCGGCCGCCAGGCGGAAGGCGTCGAGCAGTGCCTCGCGATCGTCGCCGATGATCGTTCCCCAGCGCACCGCGAGCCCGACATCCTCGAGCTTCTGGCTGATATGGCTGAAATTCGTGTTGACGGTCTTGCCGGTGAGCACCTCGTCGCCGGTGCAGATGATCTCGATGCGCATCAGGGAACCCGCGTGCTTTCGCCCGCGGCCATCATATCCGACGGTGCGACCGAGGACAGTCGGCCGCTGCGGCTTTCTCGGCGCGCGCCGAGAGCCGGCCGCGCTCTCCCGCCGCCGGCGGTCGCGCCCAATGCGCCGTGTACCAGAGGCTGCCGATCTCGCGCCGGCCGGTGGCGGGATCCACCAGCACGACGACGAAGGTGGTGATCAACACCTCGGCGTCATTGACCGTGGGATCGATGCTTCTGAACGAGGCGATCTTGGCATAGACCGTCTCGCCGGCGGCGACGGTCACGACTTTCGCCTGATCGGGCCAGAGCCCCTCGCTCTGCGCTTCGATGCGATAGGCGCCGGGCGGCACGTCGCGCAGCAGCACATGGCCGGGGCCGACCGCGCCGATAGTGGCGCCATTGAAGAAGACGGGAACCCAGGACAGGCTCTGATAGGGCTCGAAATCGCGATAGATGAAGATGCGCGCCGCACCTTGCGGCACCGGCGGCAGGCCGGCGGCGATATCATCGAAGCGCGGCCCCGCGCCGGCGCATCCCGCCAGTCCAAGCGCCAGCAGCAGCCATACCCGCCGCGCCGCTGCTGCCATGTCTTCCCCCGTCCCGGTGCCCGCGCGCGTCGTACATCGCGGCGCGACGGTGACGGCGTTCGACGTCGTCAGGTCGCGCCGGCGATGAAGCTCCTGAGCGAGGTGGTTTCGTACTCCATCTCGTCCAGCCGCGCCTTGACCACGTCGCCGATGCTGACGATGCCGGCGAGCGTGCCGTCGCGCAGCACCGGGATGTGGCGGATGCGCCGCTGCGTCATCTCGGCGGCGAGGTCGGCCACGTTGTCGCGCGGCGTGCAGGTGAACACCCGCCGCGTCATCAGCTGCTCGACCTTGGTCTCGAGCAGTCCGGCGCCGAGCCCCGCCAGACCGTGGACGATGTCGCGCTCGGACAGAATGCCGTCGACCGAATCGCCGTCGCGGCTCACCACCAGCGCGCCGACTTGCTCGCGCTGAAGTGTAGCTGCGGCTGCGGCGATGCTGGTCTGGGGCGAAACCGTAGCGACCCGGCTTCCCTTGCCGCGCAGAATGGCTTCGACGTTCATCGGCGTCTCCTCCGGACAGACCGGGGCGACCCTGAGCGGTGCGGCGACGGGGCCGCCCTTTCTTAGCGAAGCCGGCGCCGGCCGAGCAGGGCCGGGCTCCGGCGCACCGGCAGATAGCGTACGACGAAACCCGGCGGCGTCCAATGGCGACCAAAAAATGACGCAGCATCAGGCGCTTGGCCGCTCCGCTCCGGGGCCGGGCATTAACCTTTGGCGCGGCTTTCGCGCTAGACTGGGCCGATGACCGACAATCCCTTCTTCGAGCCCTGGACGATGCCGTTCGGATTGCCGCCCTTCGATCGCATCCGGGCGGAGCATTTCCCGCCGGCCTTCGAGCGCGGCATGGCGGAGCATGCCGCCGAGATCGCCGCCATAGCGCAGAACCCGGAGCCGCCGAGCTTCGCCAACACCGTCGAGGCGCTGGAGCGCAGCGGCCGGCTGCTCACCCGAGTGGGCAGGGTCTTCTCCAACCTCAGCGCCAGCAACACCAGCGCGGCGCTGGAGGCGGTGGCGCGCGATTACGCGCCGAGGCTCGCCCGGCATCGCCTCGCCATCGCGCTCGATCCCGGGCTCTTCGCCCGCATCGCCGATCTCCATGCGCGGCGCGATGCGCTCGGCCTGGCGCCCGATCAGCGCCGGCTGCTCGAGCGCCACCAGCTCAATTTCGTGCGCGCCGGCGCGCGGCTGGCGCCGGCGGCGAAGGCGTGGCTGGCGGCGATCGCGCAACGGCTCGCGACGCTGCACACGCAGTTCGGGCAGAACGTGCTGCATGACGAGAAAGCCTGGCACCTGGCGCTGGGCGAGGGCGATCTCGCGGGCTTGCCGGATTTCGCTCGCGCCGCCGCCGCCGAGGCGGCGCGCGAGCGCGGCATCGCCGGCGGCCATGTGGTCACGCTCGCCCGCTCTTCGGTCGAGCCGTTCCTCACCTTCTCGGCGCGACGCGACCTTCGCCGCGCGGTGTTCGACGCCTGGACGCGGCGCGGCGCGCACGACAATCTGCCGCTGATTCCCGAGATCGCGGCGCTGCGCGCCGAGCAGGCCCGGCTTCTCGGATATGACGACTACGCCGCCTACGCGCTCGACGACGCCATGGCGAAGGACGCCGCCGCGGTCGAGCGCCTGCTGCTGGCGGTATGGGAGCCGGCCAAGCGCAAGGCCGCCGCCGAGGCGGCCGAGCTACAGGTGCTGGCGCAGGCCGATGGTCTCAACGGGCCGATCGAGGCCTGGGACTGGCGCTACTATGCGGAGAAGCTGCGGCAGGCGCGCTACGCGCTCGACGAGGCGGAACTGAAGCCCTATTTCGCCCTCGACGACCTCGTGCGCGCGGCCTTCGACACCGCGGGGCGGCTCTTCGGCCTCCGTTTCAGCGAGCACCGCGGCCTGCCGCTCTATCATCCCGACGTGCGCGCCTACGCGGTGAGCGACCGCGAGGGCCGCCCGGTCGGTCTCTTCCTGCACGACAATTTCGCGCGTCCCGACAAGCGTTCCGGCGCCTGGATGAGCAGCTATCGCGACCAGGAATCCTTCGACGGCGAGGTCGCGCCGATCATCGTCAACAACAACAATTTCGCCAAGGGCGCGCCGACCCTGCTCAGCTTCGACGAGGCCGAGACGCTGTTCCACGAATTCGGCCATGGCCTGCACGGGCTGCTCAGCCGCGTGCGCTATCCCTCGCAATCCGGCACTGCGGTGCGACGCGATTTCGTCGAGTTCCCGTCGCAGATCTTCGAGCATTGGATGTCGGCGCCCGAGACGCTCCGGCGCTACGCTCGGCATCACGCGACCGGCGAGAAACTGCCGGAGGAGCTGCTGCGCCGCCTGCTCGCCGCGCGCAACGTCAGCCAGGGATTCGCCACGGTCGAATACACCGCCGCGGCGCTGTACGATCTCGCGATCCACCGCCGCGCGACGACCGAGCCGCTCGACCCCGTGGATTTCGAGCGCGAGGTGCTGGCGCGCATCGGCATGCCGGCGGCGATTCCGCTGCGCCACCGCCCGGCGCATTTCCAGCATCTCTTCGCGGGCGGCGGCTATGCCGCGGGCTACTACGCCTATCTCTGGGCGGAGGTGCTCGATGCCGACGGCTTTGCCGCCTTCGGCGAGACCGGCGACATCTTCGACCCCGCTCTCGCGGCGCGGCTCCAGCGTATCTACGCCGCCGGCGACACCGAGGACCCGATGGCGCTCTACACCGCCTTCCGCGGCCGGCCGCCGCTCATCGAGGCGCTGCTGCGCCAGCGCGGGCTGATCGACGCGCCCGTCCAGGGTGGCGCGGCCGCGATCGCAGCCCTACATTCCTTTCGGGCCGCACACCGCGAGGACACGCCATGCTCGTCGAGCAGATCTGGACCGCCAACAACTATCGTAATTTCAACTATCTGATCGCCTGCCCTGAAACCGGCGAGGCGCTGGCGGTCGATCCCCTCGACCATGGGAAATGCCTGGCCTCCGCCAAGGCGAAGGGCTGGACCATCACCCAGATCCTCAACACCCACGAGCACCATGACCACACCGGCGGCAATGCGGCGATGATCGCCGCGACCGGCGCCAAGCTGCTGGCGCATGCCAATGCCAAGGACAGGATCGCCGGCATCGATCGCGGGCTCGAGGCGGGGGACGTGATCCGGGTCGGCAAGACGGTCGAGCTGGAAAGCCTGGACACGCCGGGTCACACCATGAGCCATGTCTGCCTGATGGCGCGGGGCGACACGCCGGCGCTGTTCTGCGGCGATACGCTGTTCAATGCCGGCGCCGGCAACTGCCACAATGGCGGCCATCCGAGCGAGCTCTACAACACCTTCTCCCGCCAGCTCGCCAAGCTGCCGGAGACGACGCTGATCTATCCCGGCCACGATTACATCGCGCGCAATCTTGCCTTCACCCTCGACCGCGAGCCCGACAATGCCAAGGCCAAGGCGCTGCTGCCGGGGGTGGAGAAGCAGGATCCGGCGCGGGCGCTGGTCACCACGCTCGCCCTGGAGCGGGAGATCAACGCCTTCTTCCGGCTCGCCAGCCCGTCGGTGATCAAGCGGCTGCGCGAAGCCTTTCCCGATCTGCCCGAGGCGCTCGACGAGAAGACGGTATTCCTGAAGCTGCGCGAGCTGCGCAACAAGTGGTGACGGCCGGGTGATCCCTCTCTCCGTCCTCGATCTCTCGCCGATCATCGCCGGCGGCGATGCGAGCCAGGCGTTGCGCAACACGCTCGATCTCGCCCGCCATGCCGAGCGCTGGGGCTATCGGCGCTATTGGCTCGCCGAGCATCACAACATGCCCGGCATCGCCAGCGCCGCCACCGCGGTGGTGATCGGGCATGTCGCCGGCGGCACCTCGACCATCCGTGTCGGCGCCGGCGGCATCATGCTGCCCAACCATGCGCCGCTGGTGATCGCCGAGCAGTTCGGCACGCTGGCGGCGCTTTATCCCGGCCGCATCGATCTCGGCCTCGGCCGCGCGCCCGGCACCGATCAGCTTGCCGCCCGCGCGCTGCGGCGCACTCTCGCCGGCGACGAGGATGATTTTCCGCAAAGCGTCGTCGAGCTGATAGGCTATTTCGCGCCGGTCGAGCCGGGGCAGCGTCTGCGCGCGGTGCCCGGCGCCGGCCTCGACGTGCCGGTCTGGATCCTGGGCTCGAGCCTCTACGGCGCCCAGCTCGCCGCGGCGCTTGGCCTGCCCTTCGCCTTCGCCTCGCATTTCGCGCCCGGCCAGATGATGACCGCGCTCGAGCTCTACCGCAGCCGCTTCCGCCCGTCCGAGCAGGGCGGCCGGCCGCATGTCATGCTCGGCCTCAACGTCTTCGCCGCCGAGAGCGATGCCGCGGCGCGGCGCCTCTTCACCTCGCTCCAGCAGGCCTTCGTCAATCTGCGCCGCGGCCAGCCCGGGCCGCTGCCGCCGCCGGTCGACGACATCGAGGCGCTGCTCTCGCCGCTGGAGCGCTCGATGCTGGCGCAGTCGCTGTCCTGCGCGGTGGTGGGCTCGCCCGAGACGGTGCGGCAGGGGCTCGCGGCCTTCGTCGCGCGCACCGGCGCCGACGAGATCATGGTCACGGCGCAGATCTTTGACCACGCCGCGCGGCTGCGCTCGTTCGAGATCACGGCGGCGGCGCAGGACGAGCCTTTGGCCGGGGCGGGGCGGCGATGATCGAAGAGACGTTGGACATCGCCTCCCGGGACGGCGCCATGGAAACCTTCCTTTGCCGTCCCGAGCGCGGCGGTCCGTTTCCGCCGGTGCTGTTCCTGATGGATGCGCCGGGCATCCGCGAAGAACTCCGCGACATGGTGCGCCGCCTCGCTACCGTCGGCTACGTCGTGCTGCTCCCCAACCTCTATTACCGGGCCGGCCGCGACACGACCTATGGCCCGGACGTGCTCACCGAGGGCAGCGCCGAGCACAAGCGCATGCGTGCGGTGCGTACCAGGATGACCATCCCGCCGGTGATGGAGGACGTTGCGGCGATGATGGCGTTTCTCGCCCGGCGCGCCGAGGCGCGGGCGGGGCCGGTCGGCTGCCATGGCTACTGCATGAGCGGCCCCTATGCGCTGGCGGCGGCGGCGCGATATCCCGACCGCATCGCCGCCGCCGCCTCGTTCTACGGCACCTGGCTGGTCAGCGACGCCGAAGACAGCCCGCATCTCTCGTTCGGCAAGGTGCGCGGCGAGCTCTACGTCGCCTGCGCCGAACATGACAATCTCGCGCCGCTGCCCATGGTCGAGGAGCTGCGCCGCCGCTTCGAGGGGGCGCGTGCCGCGGGCGAGATCGAGCTCTATGCCGGCGTCCATCACGGCTTCGCCTTCCCGCAGCGCTGGTGCTACGACAAGCCCGCCGCGGAGCGGCATTGGGAACGGCTGATCGCGCTCTACCGACGGCGGTTGGGGTGAGATCGGTTGCGCGGTCCGATCGGGGCTTCTAAGCCGGCGCGCGGCGCGAACCCGGGAAAGCAAAGGAGAGGGCGGTGAAAGCGGTGCTGCTGATGAAGCATGGCGGGCCGGAGATGCTGCGCTATGGCGAGGCGCCGGACCCGGTGGCGGGACCGGGCGATGTGGTGGTCGACATCCACGCCGCCAGCGTCAACGCCGCCGACTACAAGGTGCGGCTGGGCGGCGGCCGCTACACGCTCACCCAATTTCCGCACATCCTCGGGCGCGACTTCTCCGGCGTGGTCAGCGCGCTGGGCGCCGGCGTCGGCGATCTCGCGATCGGCGATGCGGTGTTCGGGGTTACCGAGCAGGGCGTCGAAGGCGCCTATGCCGAGAAGATCGCCATCAAGGCGGCGATCGTCGCCCGCAAGCCCGATCGTCTCGGCCATGACCAGGCGGCGGCCGTGGCGCTGACCGGGCTCACCGCTCTCTGGGCGGTCGAGGACACGGCGCGGCTCAAGCCCGGCGAGACCATCTTGGTCCATGGCGGCGCCGGCGGCGTCGCCGGTTTCGCCATCCAGCTCGCCAAGCATCTCGGCGCCCGCGTGATCACCACCGCCAGCGCCGGCAACCATGTCTATGTGCGCGATCTCGGCGCCGACCAGGTGATCGACTACAACGCCGAGGATTTCGCCAAGGCGGTCTCCGGCTGCGACGTGGTGTTCGACACGGTGGGCGGCGCGGTGCAGGTCGCCTCCTATGCCGTGCTGAAGCCCGGTGGCAGGCTGGTCTGGATCGCGCCGGCGCCGGAGGGCTTCAAGCCCTCCCGCCAGGACGTGGCGACGCTCCGCCCGAACGTTATCCGCGACCGCACCCATCTCGAGCGGATCCTGGCGCTGCTCGCGGAGGGTGCGGTCCGCCCGCCCGCCATCGTCCACTACAAGCTCGCGGACGCCGTCGAGGCCCATCGTGTCAGCGAGGCGCGCCACCTCAGGGGCAAGCTTGTCTTCGACATCCGCTGAACGCGGCAGGGCCGGCCTGCGGGGTGTCGGTCGGGCGCGCTGCGCCTTCGCTCAAGGAGCGAGGCGCGGTTCACTCTTTGCGAGGTCGGCTCCATTTTTCGGCCGGTGCGGCGATTCTATGCGACCGGTCATTTGCATCGTCACGCCCCCGATTGGATCTTGGCAGCCGGCGGGGCGCTGCTGTCGGGGCTCGGATTGCCGCCGTTACGCCCAAGTTCAAGAAATGAATTTAGACTCATAACAACCAGCCCGGTTCTTCTTTCGAGCCTTGATGGCGCCACGCCGCCGCATCGCCGCCGGGAAGCCAGCGCGGCGAGTGTCTGGCCTCAAAAAAAATGAAACTATGCTCACTGCCGCCCTGCTCAGCTCGCCGGTGACTGGCGGCGCGGTCGGCGCGCGGCGTTCGCTCTCGGTGAGGCGAGCGCGCATCCATGGCGCCGCCAAGTGCCGCGCGCTCAAGAAATGAGGTTGGATTCATTATCGGGGGACCTCGACTCATACCGGCGGCTATACTTTCCTGCCGAGCGCCCGTCCTGTCCGGCGGGAGCGATCCGCCTCCCGCGGCCCCGCCGGACACAGCGCTTGACTCAAGAAATGAACCCTGGCTCACTTAGTGAGGCTCAATTCACTTCTTGGTCCGGATGGCCTATCGGCGCACCCCTGCGGTCGTCTCCCGGTTGGAGGATAAGCGCGCGCGCATCCTCGCTGCCGCGCGCTCGCTCGTCGCCGAGGGCGGCTGGCGGCGCGCGCATATCGCGACGGTGGCCGAAACGGCCGGCATGGCGACGGGGACGGTCTATCGCTACTTCCCGTCCAAGGCGGAGCTGTTCGCCGAGGTTCTGACCAATGTCTCGCGCCGCGAGCGTGACGTCGTCGCCGCCATCGTCGATGGCGACGGCAGCCCGGCGGCGCGGCTGGCAGGTGCGGTGAGCGCTTTCGCCAAACGAGCCCTCCGCGGCCGCAGGCTCGCCTATGCCCTGATCGCCGAGCCCTGCGATCCCGAGATCGACCGGGCCCGGCTGTTCTGGCGCGCCGCGCTCGGCGAGGAGTTCGTGCGGCTCGTCCGGATCGGCCAGGATCAGGGCGCGTTCCGCCGCGGCGATCCGCGCCTGGCCGCGTCCTGCGTGGTCGGCGCCTTGATGGAGGCGCTGGTCGGGCCGCACGCTCCCGACCCCATCGAGGATGATGCCACGGCGGAACGGCTCGTCGCCGAGGTCACGGAAGCCTGCCTGGCGATCGTCACCCGGCTGCCGGCGCGCGGCATCGGAAGGATCGCATGACCGGTCTGCGCCAGCGCGCCGCGCTCATCAGCCCTCGGTCCGGCGCAGCGCCTTGGCGAGACGCAGGCGCAGCGCGTTCAGCTTGATGAAGCCTGCGGCGTCGCGCTGGTCGTAGACCGCGTCCTCCTCGAAGGTGACATGGGCGAGGCTGTAGAGGCTCTTGGGCGATTTGCGGCCAACCACCCGCGCCAGCCCCTTGTAGAGCTTGAGCCGCACCGTGCCTTCGACGTTCTCCTGGCTCTGGTCGACCAGCGCCTGCAGCATCTCGCGCTCGGGCGCGAACCAGAAGCCGTTATAGACCAGCTCGGCATAGCGCGGCATCATCTCGTCCTTGAGATGCGCGGCGGCGCGGTCGAGCGTGATGCTCTCGACGCCGCGATGGGCGGCGTGCAGGATGGTGCCGCCCGGGGTCTCGTAGACGCCGCGCGACTTCATGCCGACGAAGCGGTTCTCCACGAGGTCGAGCCGGCCGATGCCGTGCCGGCCGCCGAGTTCGTTGAGCCGCGTCAGCAGCTTTGCCGGGGACAGCGCCTTGCCGTCGACCGCTACCGCGTCGCCGCGCTTGAACTCGATTTCGACATACTCCGGCGTGTCGGGCGCGGCTTCGGGCGCCACGGTGCGGCTGTAGACGAATTCCTCGGGCTCGCTCCAGGGGTCCTCCAGCACTTTGCCCTCGGCCGAGATGTGCAGCAGGTTGGCGTCGGTCGAGAACGGCGCCTCGCCGCGCTTGTCGCGCGGGATCGGGATCTGGTGCCGCTCGGCATAGGCGATGAGCTTGGTGCGCGAGGCGAGGTCCCATTCGCGCCACGGCGCGATGACCTTGATGTCTGGCTTGAGCGCGTAGTAGGTCAGCTCGAAGCGCACCTGGTCGTTGCCCTTGCCGGTGGCGCCGTGCGCCACCGCGTCGGCGCCAACCGCTTCGGCGATCTCGATTTGGCGCTTGGCGATCAGCGGCCGGGCGATCGAGGTACCGAGCAGGTATTGCCCTTCATAGAGGGCGTTGGCGCGGAACATCGGGAACACGAAATCGCGCACGAATTCTTCGCGGAGATCGTCGATGAAGATCTCCTTCACCCCCATCATCTCCGCCTTCTTGCGCGCCGGCTCCAGCTCCTCGCCCTGGCCGATATCGGCGGTGAACGTCACCACCTCGCAGTGATAGGTCTCCTGCAGCCAGCGCAGGATCACCGAGGTGTCGAGCCCGCCGGAATAGGCGAGCACGACCTTCTTAACCTTGCCGCTCATGACGCGACCCGTCCCGGGAATGATTGCGGCCGGTTTCTAGAGCGGCGACGCTGCCGCGGCAAGCGGCCGGGCGCTCAGCCCTTGCCGGTCTTGCGCATCTCCTTGGGCAGCAGCAGCCAGTCGATCGCCCGCCAGTAGCCGACCGGCATCAGCCAGCGCAGCGCGGCCATCAACTTGGCGTCCTGGCCGACCAGGATGCGCTGCTCGCCGCGCTTGATGCCGCGCAGGATGCGCGCCGCCGCCTGGTCGGGCGTGGTGCGCGCCAGCCGCTCGAAGCGCCTCACCATGCGATCGCGCCGCACCGGGTCGAATTTTGCCGGCAGCCGCGCGTTGCGCGCGATGTTGGTGCGCACGCCGCCGGGATGGACGGTGGTGACGCGGATGCCGCTGCCGGCAAGCTCGTGGCGCAGCGCCTCGCTGAGACCGCGCACCGCGAACTTGCTCGCGGCATAGGCGCTCTGTCCGGCCACCGCGATGATGCCGAAAATGCTGGAGATGTTGACGATCTGCGCTTCGCGGTTCTCCCGCAGCAGCGGCAGGAAGAGCCTGGTGCCATGCACCACGCCCCAGAAATTGATGTCGAACAGCCAGCGCATGTCCTCGACCGAGATCTCCTCCAGTTCGCCCGCCAGCGCCACCCCGGCGTTATTGATCAGCAACTGGACATAGCCGTGCGCCTGCTTCACCTCGTCGCGGAACCGGGTCATGGCGGCGAGATCGGCGACATCGACGCCATGGGTCGAGACGGTGCCGGCGCCGGCCTTCTTGGCGTCCGCGGCGGTATTGGCGACGGCGGCCGCATCCTTGTCGGCGAGCGCCAGCCCGCAGCCCTCGCACGCCAGCGCCAGAGCCAGCGCCCGGCCGATGCCGCTGCCGGCGCCGGTGATGACGGCCACGGTGCTCCTGGCAAGTCTCATGGGACATCTCCCTCCGGCACCCTTGTCCGGCCTCCGGCGCCGGTCAAGTTGCTAAGGCGCCATGCGCCGGATGAACCGCGCCGCTTCGTCAAGTGCGGCGCGGCCCTCGGGCAGGAAATTAGCGAAGATCTGCCAGACATGCGGCAGGCCGTGCCAGGCGCGGTACTCGACTTCGACCCCGGCCCGGCGCGCCTTCTCGGCGAGCCGGGTGGAATCGTCGAGCAGCACCTCGCTGTCGCTCGCCTGGATGAAGAGCGGCGGCAGGCCGGCGAGGTCGGCATAGAGCGGCGAGGCCAGCGGCTCGGTGGGCGGCGTCGCGCCGAGATATATCCGCGCCGCCTTGCCGACCGTGCGGCCGTCGAACAAGGGGTCGCTGCGGTTGTTGCGGATCAGCGAGTCGCCGGTCGCGGCGAGGTCGGTCCAGGGTGAGAACAGCACGGCGGCCGCCGGGCGGGGGTCGCCGGCCTGGCGCAGCGACAGCAGCAGGGCGAGTGCCAGGCCGCCGCCGGCGCTGTCGCCGGCCACGACGATGCGCGTCGCCGGGATGCCGGCGGCGAGGAGGCCGCGATAGGCCATCAGCGCGTCCTCGACCGCCGCCGGGAAACGATGCTCCGGCGCCAGGCGGTAGTCCGGCACGAAGACGCGCGCGTCGGCGCCGACGCCGAGGGCGAGCGTGACGACGCGATGCGTCGCCGGGGAGCAGAAGTAGTAGCCGCCGCCATGGAGATAGAGCAGCGTGCGGCTGGGCTGTAACGTCGCCTCGGCCTCGCGCTCGATCCATTCGCCGGCGATCGGCAGGCCGGTCTCGCGGATGCGCCAGCCCGGCGGCCGGCGCGGCTCGGCCGTCATCCTGGCGGCGAGCCGGCGCGCCTCGGCGACATCGGGCGGGCCGCCGGCGCGGCGCTTCACCCGCCAGCGCAGCACAGGTTTCAGCACGAGATTTTGCCAGCTCATGACGCGTGCGCCTCGCTGCCTGCGAGATCGGTGGCGGGCCGCCGTTCCGGCCGCCGCAGCCGCCCTCCGGCCGCACTCCTAGGCAACGCAAAGCGCATCGGCTAGGGTGATTTTGTCACCCTCTAGGGTTATTCCCCTATTTCCTGACGGAATTCGTGTGACGCGCGCTGTGGCGGTGAAGACCCGGGACAGGATCCTGAAGGCGGCGCTCGGCCTGTTCAACGAGCGCGGCGAGGCGCATGTGTCGCTGGCGCAGATCGCCGGCCGGCTCGGCATCAGCGAAGGCAATCTCTGGTACCATTTCCGCGCCAAGCACGACCTCGTCGCGGCGCTGTTCGCCGAGCTCGAGGAGCGCATCGAGCGCAACCTGTCGCGCAAGCCGCCCGCGGCCGGCACCCATCTCGCCGATTTCGGCGACTACACGCGCCAGAGCTTCCGCGACATCTGGGAGTACCGCTTCCTCTATCGCCACCGCTACGATCCCGCGGCGGAAAGCGAACTTGCCCGGCGCATGGCCGATCTCGCCCAGCGCGCGCACCGTCACACCGAGCGCATCCTCGCCGAGATGGTAGCGCGCAAGCTGCTCGCCGCCAGCCCGCAGGAGATCTCGGAGCTCGCCGCCAACGCCTGGATCATCTCCCGCTACTGGCTCGACTATCTGCAGGAACGGCACGGCCTTGCCCGCATCACCGAGGCGGAGCTGCAGGCCGGCGTCAAGCAGCTCTTCGCGCTCTACCGCCCCTATCTGACCGATGCCGCCCGCGCCCAGATCGCCGCCGCCCACCCGCCCGCCGGCAAGAAGAAGGCGGCGCGCGGCTGAATCGCCGGTCGCGGGTTACTGGTCGTACAGGCCGAGATGCACGACGTCGCTCGCGGCATCGTGGAAAAAGAGTCCGGCGCACGTGCCCCAGCCGACCACGGCGCGGGCATGGCGGTCGATATCGCCGACGGGCGAAGCCTGCCGCTCTCTCAAGACCTCGACCAGCGCGGCCATTGTCAGGCGGAATTGCGGCTGCCGCACCAGCGCCGCGACGATGGCGCCGGTCAGCGGCACGCTACGCTTGAGCCGCTGCCTCAGGCTCTGTTGCGCCGCATCACCGCTCGGGCCCGCCTGCGCCGCCTCGGGCGTTCTTTCGGGCGCGTCGATCAGCCCGCAGGCGGCAAGACAGTCCAGCAGCAGCGGCACGTCGTGCCGGTCGCCGACCAGGCTGGCAACCAGCGCGCCGATTTCGCTGGCGCCGGCAACGCCGGGCGATTTTCGGATCGTCATGCGATCGCCTGCGCGTGCGAGAGGAAAGAAAAGAAGGACAGGGTCGTCGCCGACCCTGTCCTTCGATAGCGGCCGGCGCTACTTGCTGTGCGGCGCTTCGGCCTTCCATGTCTTGAGCAGTTCGTCGTAATCGATGGTGACGCCCTGCGGCTTCTCGTTCGCGAGCTTGCGTTGCGGCGCGAGATTGCCGTCCTTCTCCGCCTTGGCGTACCAGTATTCGGGGTCCCTCTCTTCGTTGAGCTTCGGACCGAGCTTGCCCTGAACGCCGGATTTCTCGAGCCGGGCCATGATCGAATCCTGGGCCGCGGCGAGCGCGTTCATCGCCTGCTGCGGCGTCGTCTCGCCGGAGATCGCCTTGGACACGTTCTGCCACCACACTTGGGCCAGCTTGCCGTATTCGGGCACGTTGACGCCGGTCGGTGTCCACAGCTTGCGTGCGGGGCTGCGGTAGAACTCGACCAGCCCGCCCACCTTGGGCGCCAGCGCCGTCATCGCCGGATGCCAGATGTCGCTCTCGCGGATCAGATGCAGCGAGGTGACGGATTTCTTCAGCGTCACCGTCTTCGACACGCAGAACTGACCGTAGAGCCAGCCGGCCTTGACCCGCTCCAGCGGCGCGTATTTGAGGTAGGTCCAGCAGCCCTGATCCTGATAGCCGAGCTTCATGCCCTCCTTCCAATAGGCGCCATGCGGGCTCGGCGCCATGCGCCATTTCGGCGTGCCGTCCTTGTTCATGACCGGCAGATCCGGCTGCGACAGCGCGTGCGTGAAGGCGCTGTACCAGAAGATCTGCTGCGCGATGTGGCCTTGGCCGGGCACCGCGCCGGCTTCGAGGAAGTCCATGCCCGCGGCCTCCGGCGGCGCGTACTTCTTCAACCATTCGACGAATTTCGTGAGCGCGTAGACCGCCGCCGGTCCGTTGGCGTCGCCGCCGCGGGAGATCGACGATCCTCTCGGGATGCCGTCCTCCATGCGGATGCCCCACTCGTCGACCGGCCGGCCGTTGGGCAGGCCGCGGTCGCCGTTGCCGGCCATCGACAGCCAGGCGTCGGTGAAGCGCCAGCCGAGCGAGGGGTCCTTCTTGCCGTAATCCATATGGCCGTAGACGCGCTGCCCGTCGATCTCCTTGACGGTGTTGGTGAAGAACTCGGCGATGTCTTCATAGGCCGACCAGTTTACCGGCACGCCGAGTTCGTAGCCGAACTGCTTCTTGAAACCCGCCTTGAGTTCGGGCCGCTGGAACCAGTCGTAGCGGAACCAATAGAGATTGGCGAATTGCTGATCGGGCAGCTGATAGAGCTTGCCGTCGGTGAAAGTGGCAAACGACAGTCCGATGAAGTCGGCGAGGTCGAGATTGGGGTTGGTTATGTCCTTGGCGTCATTCTTCATGAAGTCGGTCAGCGAGCCGCCGACGATGTCGTTGTAGCGCGGATGCGTGCCGATGAAGTCGGAATCGTTCATCCAGAAATCGTAGATCGGCTTGCCCGACTGGATTTCGACCTCGATCTTGTCGACCAGCAATCCCTCGTCCATCATCTCGTGATTGACCTGGATGCCGGTGATCTCGGCGAAAGCCTTGGTCAGCGTCTTCGATTCGTATTCGTGGATGCTGAGGATTTCCGAGACGCAGCTGACCTTCATCCCCTTGAAGGGCTGCGCCGCCTTGATGAACCATTCCATCTCGGCCATCTGCTGCTCTTTGCTGAGGGTCGAGGGCTGGAATTCCGAATCGACCCATTTCTTGGCCGCGTCGATCTGTTGCGCGTAGCTCGGCGTCGGGGTCAGGATCGCTGCGCCGCCGGCGGCGACGGCCGCCGTCGCTGCCGCGCCTTTCAATACATCGCGACGTTTCATGCCCATTGTCGTTTCCTCCTGCTAAGACCCCCCGCGCCCGATGCACGGCAGGCAATTTTTTTCTCTATGCGAAAGCGAACATGGCGACGCCGAACGTCGCCGCGATGGCAAGCGGGTACCACAGCGAGCCGCCGCCGAACCACATCCAGGCGATGAAGATGTAGGCCGCGCCGAGCATCGAGACGAAGAACCGGTCGCCGCGCATCGTGGGAAATCCCAGGATGCCGTTGCGCGGCGTCTCCGGCCGGAAGACCGCCAGCGACGTCAGCACGACCAGCGCCAGTCCGATCAGGCAGAAAAAGAGCGCCGTCTCCCAGGTCCACGCCATCCAGGCGAGCATGTCGACCTCCCTTCAAACCCGGCCCAGGGCGAAGCCCTTGGCGATGTGATGCCGCACGAACCAGATCACCACCGCGCCGGGGATCATCGTCAGCACGCCGGCGGCCGCGAGCAGCGACCAGTCCATGCCGGCGGCGGAATAGCTGCGCGTCATCACCGCCGCGAAGGGCAGCGCGTTGGTCGCCGTCAGGGTCGTGGCGAGGAGCTGCTCGACCCACGAGAACATGAAGCAGAAGAACGCGGTGACGCCGATGCCGTTGGCGATCAGCGGCAGGAAGATGCGGATGAAGAAGCGCGGAAACGAATAGCCGTCGATCGCCGCGGTCTCGTCGATCTCGCGCGGCACGCCGCTGACGAAGCCCTCGAGAATCCACACCGCGACCGGGATATTGAACAGGCAATGGGCGAGTGCCACCGCCCAGACCGTGTCGAAGAGGCCGATGGCGTAGTAGAGATTGAAGAACGGCATGGCGTAGACCGAGGCGGGCGCCATCAAATTCGTCAGCAGCCAGAAGAACAGGTGTTTGTCGCCGACGAAGCGATAGCGGTTGAACGCATAGGCCGCCGGCAGCGCGACGGTGACGGAGATGACGGTGTTGATCGCGACGTAGGTGAGCGAGACGCCGAAGGCATGGACCCAGGTGCTGTCGTTGAAAATGAAGAAGTATCGGCCCAGCGAGGGGTGATGCGGCCATAGCGACAGGCCTGACATGATGTCCTCGTTCGATCGCAGGCTCATGTTGACGAGCCAGTAGATCGGCAGCATCAGCGCGAGGAGATAGATCGCGAGGCCGATCCGCGGCAGCACGCCGGTGCGCGTCATTCCTCCCTCCGGCGGTCGAGCTGCGTCATGATGGTGAAGAAGATCCAGGACAGCGTGATGGTGATCAGGTTGTAGATGAGGGACATGCTGGCGGCATTGCCGAGGTCGACCTGGCCTAGCGCGATCTTCACGAGATCGATGGAGAGGAAGGTCGTGGCGTTTCCGGGGCCGCCGCCGGTGACGACGAAGGGCTCGGTGTAGATCATGAAGGTCTGCATGAAGCGCAGCAGGATGGCGATGACCAGGACCTTGTGCAGCTTTGGCAGCTCTATGTTGATGAAGACCGCCCAGCGCCCGGCGCCGTCGATCCGCGCGGCCTGATAGAAGGCGTCGGGTATCGCCCGCAGCCCGGCATAGCTCAGCAGGACGACCAGCGGCGTCCAATGCCAGACGTCGATGATCACGATCGTGCACCAGGCAGAGACCGGATCCTGCGTGTCGTTGTAGTGCAAGCCGAGCCCGGTCAGCGCGGCGCCGAACAGGCCGATATCCTGGCGTGCGAAGATCTGCCAGATGGTTCCCACCACGTTCCACGGAATAAGCATCGGCAGCGCGATGACCACCAGCGTCGCGCCGACCGTCCAGCCCTTGCGCGGCAGGCACAGCGCGACCGCGATGCCGAGCGGGACCTCGATCAGCAGCGCGGTGACGGAAAACGCCAGGTTCCGGACCAGCGCGCCGGCGAAGCGGGCGCCGACCTCGGTGGCGGGGTTCAGGAGATCGCGAAACCACGCGTCGCCGTTCCAGAAGAAATGGTTTTCGCCCATCTGGTCCTGGACCGAGTAGTTCACCACGGTCATCATCGGCAGCAGCGCCGAGAACAGGACGAAGAGCAGGACCGGCGCGACCAGCAGCCAAGCGCGGTTGTTGAGCGGCTTGTCCATCAGCGCGCCTGCCCGGCGACGCGCTGCTCGTCGACATAGACGAAGAGCCGGTCCTGCTCGATCAGCAGCCCGGCCTCCTCGCGCTCGATCGACACGCCGTGCGGGATCGTCGCGAAGATATCGTTCTCGCCCAGCGCCACGCGCGCCAGCCGCCGCCGCCCGAGATCCTCGATGCGGCGCACGCGCACCGGGATGCCGCCGGCGGGAACGAGGGAGGCGTAGTCGGGTCGGAAGCCGAGCCGCACCGAGCTTCCCGGCGCCGGCGCGGCATAGCGCCTGCCGAGCTCGATGGTCTGATCCGCCACCCGGGCGAGATGGCCGTCGACCTGCGCCTCGACCAGGTTCATTCCGGGCGAACCGATGAAATAGCCGACGAAGGTGTGCTCGGGCTGCTCGAACAGCTCCGCCGGCGTGGCGATCTGCAGCACCCGCCCGTCCTTCATCACCACCACCTCGTCGGCGAAGGTCAGCGCCTCGACCTGATCGTGGGTGACGTAGACCATCAGCAGGTCGAGCGCGCGATGGATGGCTTTGAGCTTCGAGCGAAGCTCCCATTTGAGCGCGGGGTCGATCACCGTCAGCGGCTCGTCGAACAGCACGGCGGCGACGTCGGACCGCACCAGCCCGCGCCCGAGCGAGATCTTCTGCTTGGCGTCGGCGGTGAGGCTGCGCGCGCGGCGATGGAGCTCGGGGGTGAGGCCGAGCATTGCGGCGATCTCGGCCACCCGGGCATCGATGGCGCCGCGCGCCACGCCGCGGTTCTTCAGCGGGAATGCCAGGTTCTGGGCGACCGTCATGGTGTCGTAGACGACCGGAAACTGGAACACCTGGGCGATGTTGCGCTGCTCGGTCGGCAGATGCGTCACGTCCCTGTCGTCGAACAGCAGCCGGCCGCTCGACGGTACCACCAGCCCCGAGATGATGTTGAGCAGCGTGGTCTTGCCGCAGCCCGAGGGTCCCAGCAGCGCATAGGCGCGGCCCTGCTCCCAGACGTGGTCGAGGCGCTTCAGCGCGAAGTCGGCCTCGCTGGTCGATCCCGGGTTGTAGCTGTGGGCGATGCCGTCGAGGGTGATGCGCGCCATGCCTCGCTCCCGTCACCCGCCGGATCCGGCCGCCACCGGTCGGCCGTCGCGGTCGAAGACGAAGACGCGGGCGGCGTCGACATGGAGACTCGTCGGCTGGCCCGGCTGCCGCGTGCTCACGCCCCGCTCGACGCAGACGAAGGTGCCGATCGCGGTCTCGACATGGACGAAGCTCTCCGAGCCGCTGATCTCGGCGAGGGCGATCCGGCCGGCCAGGCTGAGCGACGCCGGCCATGGCGCCCCGAGCGTCGCGATGTCGGCGCGGAAGGCCAGCCGGTAGGGCCCCGGCGGGATCGCCGCCAGAGCGCCGGCGGCGGGCAGGGCCTGCGCCGCGCCGAAGCGGATGACGTCGTCTTCTTTGACGATATCGCTCTCGTTGAGCGGCGGGTCGGAGAATACGCGCGCTGACTCGATATCGCTCGGCCGGTGATAGACCGCCAAGGTCGGGCCCGCTTGGACGATGCGGCCCTGCGACAAGGTTGCGGTGCTGCCGCCCAGCAGCAGCGCTTCGAGCGGTTCGGCCGTGGCATAGACCAGGATGGCGCCGGTCTCGGCGAAGATTCGCGGCAGCTCCTCGCGCAGCTCCTCGCGCAGCTTGTAGTCGAGGTTGGCCAGCGGTTCGTCGAGCAGCACGAGATCGGCGCCCTTGACGATCGCGCGGGCGATGGCGGTGCGCTGCTGCTGGCCGCCGGAAATCTGCTGCGGCAGGCGGTCGAGCAGCGGCTCGAGGCCGAGCAGCTGCGCCGCCCGCCGCACCCGCCGGTCGATCTCCGCCGTGTTGAGCCTGGCCACGCGCAGCGGCGAGGCGATGTTCTCGTAGACCGAGAGCCAGGGGTAGTTCATGAACTGCTGAAATACCATCGCGACCGAGCGGCGGCGGACCGGCACGCCGGTCACGTCCTTGCCGTCGATCAGCACGCGTCCGGAGGTCGGCTTGTCGAGCCCGGCCATCAGGCGCATCAGCGTCGTCTTGCCGGCGAGCGTCGCTCCCAGCAAAACGTTCATCGTGCCTGGCTCGAGCGCCAGCGAGACGTCATGAATGATCGTCCGGCCACCGGCGGTGACGCTGACGTTCTCGAGACGAAGACTCATGCGCCCTCTTGCCGCTGGGTCGAGCATGGTTGCGGAAAGCTGTCGCGGGGAAGAGTAAGCCAGTGCAGGTGGCCGGGGTAAGATGCCGGCGGCCTCGATCTTCATAGGCGCGCGTCCCGACGTCGCGGCGCCCGCGCGCCGGAACGGCACGCCGCGAGGTCGCATCGCGTCATGCCGCAAGCGCGCCGCGGACGAACCCCGACCATTAACGGACACCGACCCTCCCCCGGGAGCATTTCGCTCCTTTGTTAACTTTCTGAGATACGAAACCAATTTCGAGCGTAAACGACCAAAACGAAAATATAAAGAAAAATCTCCCGGGCCTGCCGTCAACCCTGCCGCAGCGGAAGGGTCTGGACTTTGGCGGCGCGCGGCCGCCATTATCGACGCCGCCGCGCCCCCCTCACGCCCCGGGATGCTCGCTGATGCAGCCCCTCAATGACCGCCAGAACGATATCATCGTGCTGGCACGCTCGGTCGGCCGCGTCAGCGTCGAGGAGCTGGCGGCGCGCTACGAGGTCACGCCGCAGACCATTCGCCGCGATCTCAACGAACTATGCGACCGGCGGGTGCTGACGCGCACCCATGGCGGCGCCATCATCTCCTCCTCGGTCGAGAACCTGTCCTACGAGGCGCGGCGCTTCATCGCGGCGGCGGAGAAACGGGCGATCGGCATCGCCGCCGCCACGCTGATCCCGAACGACTCCTCGCTCTTCATCAATATCGGCACCACCACCGAGGAAGTCGCCGCCGCACTCACCAAGCACCAGGATCTGCTGGTCATCACCAACAACCTCAACGTGGCGATGACGCTGTACCGCCATCCGTCCATCGAGGTGATCGTCGCCGGCGGCCCGGTGCGTCGCTCCGACGGCGCCGTCGTCGGCAGCGCCGCGGTTGATCTCATCCGCCAGTTCAAGGTCGACACCGCGGTGATCGGCGCCTCGGCGCTCGACAGCGACGGCTCGCTGCTCGACTTCGACGCGCTGGAGGTCAATGTCTCGCGCGCCATCATCAGCAACGCGCGCCGCGTCATCCTGGTCTGCGATCACATGAAGCTCGAGCGGGCGGCGCCGGTTCGCATCGGCCACATCTCGCAGATCCATGCCTTTGTCACCGACCGCCTCATCTCGGCCGCACTCCGCCAAGTCTGCATCGCCCACGGCGTGCAGATCATCGAGACCAGTGCCGGCGACCCGCCGCCCGAGGACTGACGCCAGCCGCCGTCGGGCCTGCGCCTGCCACGCGACCTCGCTCGCGCCGGGCCTGTGCCTTGGCGCGCGGCGCCGTGGCGTTCGTTTTTGAGGTTCGGAAACGCCGATTGTATTCGCATTTATATTCATTTATGGTTCGTTCAATCAAATAACGAAATATCGTTTAGGGCGCCCAGGAGACAGTGTTGAACGGAACCTATGACCTCGCGATCATCGGCGGCGGGATCAATGGCTGCGGCATCGCCCGGGACGCGGCCGGGCGCGGGCTTTCCGTCTATCTCTGCGAGCAGGCGGATCTGGCGAGCGGCACCTCTTCGGCGGCGACCAAGCTGATCCATGGCGGGCTGCGCTATCTCGAGTATTACGAGTTCCGCCTGGTGCGCGAGGCGCTGATGGAGCGCGAGGTGCTGTGGCGCATCGCACCGCACATCATCTGGCCGCTGCGCTTCGTGCTGCCCTATCACAAGCGCCTGCGTCCGGCCTGGCTGCTGCGCCTGGGGCTTTTCCTCTACGACCATCTCGGCGGCCGCAAGCTGCTGCCGGCGAGTCGCGCCATCGATCTCGGCAAGGACGCCGCGGGCGCGCCGCTCAAGCCGGGGCAGTACAGGCTGGGCTTCGAGTATTCCGATTGCTGGGTCGAGGATGCGCGGCTGGTGGTGCTCAATGCGCGCGACGCGGCCGAGCACGGCGCCACCATCCGCACCCGCACCAAGCTGATCGCCGCCGAGCGCGAGGCGGCGGTGTGGCGGCTGACCGCGCAGGACCGCCATCGCGGCGGCGCGACCGAGACGATCTCCGCCAGGATCCTGGTCAACGCCGCGGGCCCCTGGGTCGGCCAGGTGCTGTCGGTGACGCAGGGGCGGAACGCTCCGGCGCATGTCCGGCTGGTCCAGGGCTCGCACATCGTGGTGCGCCGGCTCTACGAGCATGACCGCTGCTACATGTTCCAGAACGCCGACGACCGCATCATCTTCGTCATCCCGTTCGAGGGCGACTTCACCCTGATCGGCACCACCGACAGCGACTATGTCGGCGACCCCGCCCAGGCGAGGGCGACGGAAGCGGACATCGCCTATCTCTGCGCCGCGGCGAGCGAGTACTTCGCCGCCTCGATCACGCCGGCGGATGTGGTCTGGACCTATTCCGGCGTCCGCCCGCTCTATGACGACGGCGCGAGCGAGGCGCAGGCCGCCACCCGCGACTACGTGCTCGACCTCGATGTCGGCGGCGCGCCGCTGCTGTCGATCTTCGGCGGCAAGATCACCACCTATCGCCGCCTCGCCCAGCACGCGCTCGAGAAGCTCGAGCCGCATCTGCCGGCGACGGCGCGCGCGCGGCGCAGCTGGTCGGGCGAGGCGCCGCTGCCCGGCGGCGACTTCCCGGTCCGCGGCTTCGAGGCGCTGGTCGCCGGCCTCGCCCGCGACTACCCCTGGCTCGAGCCGGCGCAGTGCCGTCGCCTCGCCCGCGCCTACGGCACCCGGGCGCGCGCGATCCTCGGCGATGCCGCCGGCACGCAGGAACTCGGCCGCAATTTCGGCGGCGGCTTGACCGAAGCCGAGGTGCACCATCTGATGCGCTGCGAATGGGCCGAGGAGGCGGCCGACATAGTCTGGCGCCGCTCGAAGCTCGGCTTGCGCCTGTCGCCGGAGCAGATCGCCGCTCTCGACACCTTCATGGCCGAGCGCCGCGGCCGGTTCGCCGCCGGGTGAGCCGCAGGCGGATCGCGCGGCCGCGGTTTGAGTTTCGCCGCCGGAGGCGGTAAGCCAAGCGCAACCGGCCGCCGGCGGTCAGGGGAAGGGATGCCCAGCATGTCGCGCATCGAGATCGAGGTGAAGGGCCTGTTCGCCACCCCGGTCGCGGCGGTATTGCTGCCCGACGCCGAAGCGCGCAATGCCGAATTGGCGGAGATCATTCTGCGCCGCCGCGCCGAATTCCCCACCCTCGGCGCCTCGAATATCGGCGGCTGGCATTCGACGCGCGATCTCCCGGCCTGGGGCGGCAAGCGCGCCGAGGAACTGCTGGCCTTCGCGCGCTCGGCGGTGACGCAATTGACCACCGACCGCGACGGCCGCCAAGTGCGGCCGGAGTGGAGCGTGGAGGCCTGGGCCAATGTCAATGCTGCCGGCGATTCGAATTCGTGCCACTACCATCCCGGCTCGTTCTGGTCGGGAAGCTACTACGTCGCCGATGGCGGCTGCGCCGAGGACCCGTCGCTGGGCGGCGAGTTCGAGATCTTCGATCCGCGCGGTCCCGCGCCGATGATGCACGCCCCGGCACTGAAATTCGGCGGCGAGGACGGGCTGTCGGCCGGCAGCGCCGAGACCATCCGTCCGCGTCCCGGGCTGATGTTCCTCTTCCCCTCGTTTCTGCTGCATGCGGTGCGGCCTTATCGCGGCAACGGGTTGCGTATCTCCATCGCCTTCAATTTCGGCCTTTACCGGGAGCTCGCATGACCACCCGGCGCTGCGTCGTCGCCGTCGACCAGGGAACCACCTCGACGCGCTCGATCGTCTTCGGAGCCGATGCCGTGCCGATCGCGACCGCGCAACAAGAATTCAAGCAGATCTACCCGCATCCCGGCTGGATCGAGCATGCGCCGGAGGATCTCTGGCAGACGACGCTGAGCACGCTGCGTCAGGCGCTGCGCCAGGCGGCGCTGCAGCCGGGCGACGTGGCGGCTCTCGGCATCACCAATCAGCGCGAGACCGCCCTGCTCTGGAGCCGGAAGACCGGCGAGCCCATCCACAACGCCATCGTCTGGCAGGACCGCCGCACTGCCGAGCTCTGCGCGCGTCTCGAGGCGGAGGGGTGCGGCGGTCTGGTCGGCGAGCGCACCGGGCTGCTGCTCGATCCCTATTTTTCGGCGACCAAGATCGCCTGGCTGCTCGACAACGTTCCCGGCGCGCGCGCCCGCGCCGAACGCGGCGAGCTGGCCTTCGGTACCGTCGATACCTATCTGCTCTGGCGGCTCACCAACGGCGCGGTGCATGCCACGGACGCGACCAACGCGGCGCGTACGCTGCTCCTCGACATCCGCTCCGGCACGTGGGACGACGAGCTGCTGCGTCTCTTCCGCGTGCCGGCGTCGCTGCTGCCGGAGGTGAGGGACACCGCCGGCGAGTTCGGCGTGGTGGCGCCTGAGCATCTCGGTGCGGCGATGCCGATCCGCGCCGTCGCCGGCGATCAGCAGGCGGCGCTTATCGGCCAGGCCTGTCTCGATCCCGGGATGGTGAAGGCGACCTTCGGCACCGGCGGCTTCGTGCTGCTCAACACCGGGCCGACGCTGGTGCGTTCGACGCACCGCGCGCTCGCCACCATTGCCTATCAGTGGCGCGGGCTGCGCCATTATGCGTTGGAGGGCTCGATCTTCGCCGCCGGCGCGACGGTGCAGTGGCTGCGCGACGCGCTCGGCCTCGTCGCCTCCTCGGCCGAGGCCAGCGCGCTCGCCGCCGAGGCGGATCCGGAGCAGGCGGTCTATCTTGTCCCGGCCTTTGCCGGGCTCGGCGCGCCGCATTGGAGCAGCACGGCGCGCGGTACGATCACCGGGCTCACCCGCGGGACGACGCGCAAGGAGCTGGCGCGCGCCGCGCTCGAGAGCGTGGGCTATCAGACGCGCGATCTGCTGGAGGCGATGTACGCCGATGTCGGTGACGCTTGGCAGCGCGGAACCAAGCCCGTGATCCGCGTCGATGGCGGCATGTCGGCGAGCAATTGGACGATGCAGTTTCTCGCCGATGTGCTCGACGCGCCGGTCGACCGGCCGATGGTGCGCGAGACGACGGCGCTGGGCGTGGCCCTGGCGGCCGGCTGGCAGGCGGGATTCTATGCCGGGCCGGAAAGCTTCGCCGAGGCCTGGCGTCTCGACCGCAGCTTCCGGCCGGCGATGGCGGAAGCCGATCGCCGGCAGCGCTGCCGCGGCTGGCGCGACGCGGTGGCGCGCGCCCTGCTCGATCCCGCCGAGTAGGCATCTGGCCGCATGCGCATCGTCTTCCGCTGCGATCCCGCCCTCTATGACGTCTTGCCGCGGCCGGTTCCCGCCCGCAGCGCGCTGCCTGACTGGCTGCGTCGCATGCCCGCGGCGGCCTTCTCCGGCACGCACGGACAAGAGGTGCGCACGGTCAAGCAGTGTCCGCCCTTCGTCGACGCCATGGCCTATGGCTTCATCATGCCGCTGCCCTGCGATGTCGCGGTCCGCGACGGCAGGTTCTCGTGGAGCTGGGATCTGCCGCCGCTTTCCGTCGAGGCGCATCCGCGCTCGCCGCTCAGCTTCCATGTGCCCGCGCAGGTGACGGGGACGCCGTTCCATGCCGCCGAGCGCGCCATCGTCAAGTTCAACAGCTTCTGGACGATCGAGGTCGAGCCTGGCTATGCGCTCTTCGCGACGCATCCCGTCAATCGCGCCGATCTGCCCTTCCGCCTGCTGACCGGTCTCGTCGACGCCGATCGCTTCAATCAGGTCGGGATCCTGTTCCCGGCGGTCTGGGTCGATCCCGGCTTCGCCGGCGTGCTGCCGGCCGGAACGCCGGTGGCGCAATGCTTTGCCGTGGCCCGCGAGGCGCCGCAGCTCGCCTTCGCGCCGCTCTCCGACGAGGAGCGTCGGCGCTATGACACGACCGCCGCCGCGCTGCTGTCGAAGCCGGGCGTCTATCGCCGCCGCTACCGCGCGCGGCGGCCGCGCTCATCCGCCGAGTGAGCGGCGCAGGGCGTCGAGATCGAGCCACACCTCGCCGGTCGGCGCCGCGGCGAGCGCCTGCGCGATGCGGCCGAAACTGTCGGCACGCAGCCGCAACGCGCGGGCGTAGGCCGCTTTTGCCGCCGCCATGTCGCCGCTCTGCTGCAAGCAGATCCCGAGATTGACGGCGGCCTCCGCCAGCCCCGGCCGCCGGTCCAGCGCCTGGCGATAGGCGGCGGCGGCGGCGTCGGCGTCGCGCGCGTCCTGCCGCGCGAGGCCGAGCGCGAACCAGCCCTCGGCGACGCCGGGGTCGAGCGCGACGGCGCGCTCCAGCGCCGCCCGCGCGCCGTCGCCGTCACCGAGGTGTCGCAGGCAAAGCCCGAGCTTCAGTGCGGCATCGAAGCTGTCGGGCGCTGCGCGTGCCGCGCGCCTGAAGGCGACCAGCGCCGCCGGCAATTGTTCGGCGTGCTGCAGCGCCGTGCCCAGCGCGCGCCATCCCTCGGCATCATCGGGGAATTGCTCCAGCAACCGGTCGACCATGGTCCGCGCGTCGCCGTCGCCAAGTTCGAGCAGCACGATGCAGGTCAGGAAGGCGGCCTCGGCCTTGGCCGGCGCGAGTCCGGCGGCGCGGCGGAAGAAGCCCAGCGCTTCCCGGTGCTCGCCGGCCATGCGCGCGGCGCGCCCGGCGAGCAGCAGCGTCGGCGCATGATCGGCGCGAAGCTCGAGGCTCGATCCGGCCCAGCGGGCCGCCTCCCGAGCGTGTCCCCGCCGCAGCGCGATCGCGGCGGCGAGCTGATGCAGCGCCGGATCGCGCGGCGCCGCCTGCAGCAGGCGCCGGCAGGTCCCCTCCGCGCCGGCGAGATCGCCCTGGCGCAGCGCGGCCAGGGCCGCGGCGAGCGCGCCCGCGCCTCCGCCCGTTGGCTTGCTCACGGCAGCCACTCGCGCCACGCCCCCCAGCCTTCCACGATCTCGGCGATCACCGCGTAGCCGGCCGCGCCCGGATGGGCGCCGTCGCCGGCGGCGAGTTCGATCCGCCACAGCCCGATCGCCGACAGCGGCCGGTGCAGCTCGAGATAGGGGATGGCGAGTTCGCGGCAGAGTCCTGCCAGCGCCGGCGACAGCGTCGCGATTGCGGCATCGGCGGCGTCCGACAGCGGCGGCGGCCCCAGCATCAGCGTCGGGTGATGCGTCTTGGCGGTGCCGAGGATGGCGCGGGCGTTGGCGAGCGAGGCTCCCGGGTCGACGCGCGGCGTGCCGGTCTCGCCGCGGCAGTCATTGGCGCCGAACGAGAAGACGAGGCGGCCGTCGATCCCGGCGGGGAGCCGACGCGCCGCCTCCTCGCGCCAGCGCCGGGCGATGTCCGCGCTGGTGTCGCCGCGAATGCCGAGAGTGTAGCAGGTGACGTCGTGACCGCGGCGGCGCGCCGCGGCACAGGCGCGGCCGACCCAGCCAAGGCCGACGGGGTCGCCGGTGCCGTTGACGAAGCTGTCGCCGATGAAGCAGAGCCGCATCGCTTGTTCCTTCGCGTGCCTCTACCTATCATGCGCCGGCAGCGGCCGGCGAGAGGGGCCATGAGCGTTACCATCTATCACAATCCGCGCTGCGGCAAGTCGCGCGCCACCTTGGCGCTACTGGAGAAGAAGGGCGTTCGCCCGCGCGTCGTCGAGTATCTGAAGACGCCCCCCGACAAGGCCGAGCTGAAGCGGCTGCTGGCGCTGCTCGGCATGACGCCGCGCGCCCTGCTGCGCGCCAAGGAGGCGAAGGAGGCGGGACTCGACCGGGCGGAGCTTTCCGACGACGCGATCATCGCCGGGATGGTCGCGCATCCCATCGTCATCGAGCGCCCGATCGTGGTCTCGGGCAGCCGTGCGGCCATCGGCCGCCCGCCGGAAGCGGTGCTCAAGATACTGTAGCCTCGGTGCGCCTCACCGCGCCGGCGCGATGATCGCCACCGGGATGCCGTTGCGCGCGAGCCCGGCGCGCCGCACCGTTGTCCAATCGACGCGGCTGATCTGGTCGCCCGCGGCGGCGGCGATGCGCGCCACCAGATCGCTCGGCGGCTGCGGCGTCATCGCCGACCCGTCATCAAGCTGGTCGGCCTGCGCCTTGTCGGGATGAATTTCGAGCAGGAGCCGGTCGCCCACCCATTCCACCCGGCTCTGCGCGCGGTCGACGCGGACCGGCGTCCCCAGCGCGACCTCGCGATAGAGGCGCGCGATATCCTCGGGATAGAGGTGAAGGCAGCCATGGCTGACATTGCGGCCGACCCCGTCCGGCTTGTTGGTGCCGTGGATGAGGTAGTCGGGCCAGCCGAGTCGCAGCTCATAGGCGCCAAGCGGATTGTCGGGCCCCGCCGGCACGACGTGCGGCAGGTCGGGGCGCTCGGCGCGGATCGAGGGTGGCGGATACCAAGCGGGGTCGGCGAGCTTGGCGACGACGCGCGTTTCGCCCAGGGGCGAGTCCATGCCAGCGACAGCCACGCCGACCGGGAAGGTCTCGACCGTGCGGCCATCGGGCGGGAAATAGAACAGCCGCCGCTGCGCCAGCGCCACGACGATGCCGCGCCGCTTCCCGTCCGGCAGGAGAAAGTGCTGCGGCAGGACGATGCGCCGCCCGACGCCCGGCAGCCAGGGATCGACGCCGGGATTGGCGACCACGAGCTCGGTGTAGCCGAGATCATAGCGCCGCGCGATGTCGAGCAGCGTCTCGCCCGGGGCAGTGACGGTGCTTGCCACCGCGCCGACTGCCTCCTGGCCCGGCGCCAGCGGAAATTCCGCCGCCCGCGCCGGGACCGCGCACGAGGCGAGAAGCGCGCTCAGCCACAGCCACGCACGCAGCCGCCGCCATGCTCTCTGTCGTCGCATCAGGAATTCTCCGGCGAACTCCTGCCGGAGCCGCCGCTTACTTGTGCAGGCTGCGATTGTACATCTGCTCCGCGCGCTGGTTGGCGGCCTGCGCCTCCTGCTGCGCCTGCTGCGCCGTCTGCAGCGCCTGCTGCGCGGTCTGCATTGCCTTGTCGGCTTCCGCCTTGCTCTGATCCGCGGTCGCCATCGCCGTCGACAGCTGGCTGTTCGCTGCCGGCTGCTCGCTGGCGCAGGCGGCCAACAGCAACGGCGCGGCAAGCAGCAGGTAGGATGCGCTACGCAGGGTTTCCTTACGCATCATGAGCCTCCATGGGAAGTGCGCGGCCGGTTGGTGCCGCGCGGGCAGCTACTAAACTGTAGCGTGACAGCTAACGCCGAGATGGCCGCGGCATGACAAAATTTTCGTTAAAAATTTGTCAGCCTGCTCTCACGGGGCGTCGGGGGCCTGCTCCGCGCCGAGCGCGCTTCGGCGGTGCCGGACGCTGGCGGATTTGAGCTGGCCGCAGGCGGCCATGATGTCCTCGCCGCGCGGCGTGCGCACTGGCGAGGAATATCCCGCGGCGTTGACGATATCGGAGAACTCCTTGATCGCCGCCGCGTTCGAGCGCTCGTAAGGCGCGCTGGGCCAGGGGTTGAACGGGATCAGGTTGACCTTGGCGGGGATGCCGGCGAGCAGCCGCACCAGCTCGCGCGCCTCGGCGGGGCTGTCGTTGACGCCCTTCAACATGACGTATTCGAAGGTGATGCGCCGCGCATTGCTGGCGCCGGGATATGTCCGACAGGCATCGAGCAGCTCGGCCAGCGGATACTTGCGATTGATCGGCACCAGCACGTCGCGCAACTCGTCGGTAACCGCGTGCAACGAGATCGCGAGGTTGACGCCGAGCTCGGCGCCGCAGCGGCGGATCATCGGCACGATGCCCGAGGTCGACAGCGTGATCTTGCGCCGCGACAGCGACAGCCCCTCGTGATCCATCACGATCCTGAGCGCCTGCGCGACGTTGTCGTAATTGTACAGTGGCTCGCCCATCCCCATCAGCACGATGTTGGTGAGCTGGCGGTCGTCCTGGGGCGAGGGCCATTCGCCGAGCGCATCGCGCGCCAGCATCACCTGGCCGACGATTTCCGCCGCGGTCAGGTTGCGCACCAGGCGCTGCGTGCCGGTATGGCAGAAGCTGCAGGTCAGCGTGCAGCCGACCTGCGAGGAGATGCACAGCGTGCCGCGATCCTCTTCGGGGATGTGGACGCATTCCACCTCCTGCCCGTCGGCAAAACGCAGCAGCCATTTGCGTGTGCCATCGACCGAGGCGAGCGCGCGCGTCACCGCCGGCCGGCCGACGCCGCAGCGTTCCGCCAGCGCGGCGCGAAACGTCTTGGACAGCGTTGTCATGGCGCCGATGTCGGTGACGCCGCGGTTGTAGATCCAATGCCAGAGCTGGCGCACGCGGAAGGCCTCGGCGCCCATCGCCGTCATCTCGGCCAGCAGTTCCTCGCGGCTCAGGCCGACGAGTTCCCTGAGGCCCTCGGTTGCAGGTGTGACGCTTGCCATGATGGCGCAAGATATAGGGGCGTCCGGGGAGGGTGCAAAGGAAAAGGCGGGCGCCGAGCCCGCGGTTGCGCCGGCGTGCGGCGCCGGGCAAGCTGCCGCCCGCCGCCATCAACCGGTTAGGAACGCATGGCCCTCGATCCCGCCAAGGTTAACCTCGACCTGCAGGCCAAGGCGCTGCTCGACATGATCGCGCAGGCCGGCCGCATTCCGTACAGCCAGATCACCCCGGCGCAGGCGCGGGCGCAATACGCCGAGCTCTGCCGGCGCACGCGCAAAACCGCGGAGTTCCCGGTAAGCGTCGCCGACCGCGAGATTCCCGGCCCCGCCGGTACGCTCCGTACCCGTCTGGTGCGGCCGCGCGCGGGCGGCGCGGCGCTGCTGCCGGTGCTCGCCTTCTTTCATGGCGGCGGCTGGTGCATCGGCGATCTCGACACCCATGACGCCGCCTGCCGCCAGCTTGCCGCCGAGGCGGGTTGCGCCGTGCTGTCGGTCGATTACCGCCTCGCCCCCGAGCACCCGTTCCCGGCGGCGGTCGAGGATTGCTTCGCCGCGCTGCGCTTCCTGGCGGCGGAAGGTTCCGGCCTCGGCCTCGATCCCGCGCGCATGGCGGTCGGCGGCGACAGCGCGGGCGGCAATCTCGCCGCGGTCGCGGCGATCCAGGCGCGCGACGTCGGCATCGCCCTCAAGGGCCAGGTGCTGATCTATCCCGCCACCGATTTCAGCGAGGCGCGGCCGTCGCATGAGGATTTCGCCGAGGGCTTTCTCCTGACCCGGGACTCGATGGCGTGGTTCGGCGGCAATTACCTCCCGGAAAGCCGGCATCGCGACTGGCGCGCCTCGCCGATCCTGGCGCCCGACCTCACCCGCCTGCCGCCCGCCATCATCATCGTCGGCGACTGCGATCCCCTGCGCGACGAGAGCCGCGACTATGCCGAGAAGCTGCGTCAGGCCGGCAACGATGCGGCGTTCCACCTCTATCCCGGCATGATCCACGGCTTCTTCACCATGGGCGGCGCGATCGCTGCCGCCGACCGCGCCATCGCTCAGTCGGCGTCACTGCTACGCCGCGTCTTCAGCGTTTGACGCCGCAGGCCTTGTCGATCTCGCCGAGCGCCTGCCTGAAGCCGTCAAGGGCGTAGATATCAGTGGTGGCGGTGCCGCGCGCCGAGACGCCCTTGATGATCGCCTCGCGCCCCTTCGCCATCGCCTCGACCACCGCCTTGTCGGTGGCGGCGTCGCGCGTCCAAGCGCCTTCCTTGTCGGTGAACAGCGAGAATTTCCTGCCGTCGACCGTGAGTTCCGCGTCCGAGCCTTCCTTGAACAGGTATCCCGAATTGAAGCTCACTTCGTTGAGGCGCTTTTCGCTCGGCCGATGGGTGACGTTGGCGAAGATGGCCGTGCGCTTGGCATTGGCCGGCTCGCTCTTGCTCGGCTTGCCGACGAGATAGCATATCTTGGCGCCCTTCACGGTGTCGATATAGGCGTCCCAGCCCTTGGCGCCGCCGAGCCGGTTGACGCCCGGGCCCGGCGCCGCCCCCTCCGCCGCGATCGCGCCCGAGGTGGCGAGCAGTAGGCCGACGGCAAGCGAAAGCGCGAAACGTTGCATGGTGCAAACCATACCCAAAGTGCCGGCGGGAGAAAAGAGGAGCCGTCAGCTATCAGCCTGCGCCGATCGACAGGCCGGCGATTGACAACGGACGGCTGAAAACTGACAACTCCGGCTGATGGCTGAGAGCCGACGGCTCTCCATGGAGGCGGAACGATGCGTGCGGTGTTGTGCCAGGAACTGGGCGGGCCGGAAAAGCTGGTGGTGGCGGAGGTGCCGTCACCGTCGCTCGGCGATGGTGCGGTGCGCATCGAGATCCACGCCGCGGGGGTCAACTTCGCCGACACGCTGCTGATCGCGGGCCAGTACCAGGACCGCCCGCCGCTGCCCTTCATTCCAGGCATGGAGGTGGGCGGGGTGGTGCGCGAGGTCGGCGCCGGCGTCGGCCATCTGAAGCCCGGCGACCGCGTGCTGGCTTCGGTCGGGCGCGGCGGCTATGCCGAGGAGGTGGTGGCCGAGGCGGAGATCGTGCACCGCATTCCCGACGCCATGGATTTCGCCACCGCCGCCGGCTTCCCCGTCGCCTACAGCACCTCGCACGGCGCCTTCGACTGGCGGGCGCGGCTTCAGCCCGGCGAAACCGTGCTGGTGCTGGGCGCGTCGGGCGGCGTCGGGCTGACCGCGGTCGAGATCGCCAAGGCGATGGGCGCCAGCGTCATCGCCGCCGCCGGCGGTGCCGAGAAGCTCGCCGTGGCGCAGCGCGCCGGCGCCGATCATCTCATCGACTACACGCGCGAGGATCTGCGCGAGCGCATCAAGACCCTCACCGGCGGTCGCGGCGTCGACGTGGTCTACGATCCCGTCGGCGGCGACGCCTTCGATCAAAGCCTGCGGTCCATCGCCTGGGAAGGGCGGATCATCGTCATCGGCTTCGCCGGCGGCCGAGTCCCGCAGATCCCGGCCAATATCGTGCTGGTCAAGAACATCGACGTGATCGGCTTCTTCTGGGGTTCTTATCGCCGCCACAAGCCGCAGCTCATGACGCAATCCTTTCAGCAACTCTTTCGCTGGTTCGAGCAGGGCAAGCTCAAGCCGCATATCTCGCATCGCCTGCCGCTGGCGCAGGTGGCCGACGCGCTGGCGCTGCTCAAGACGCGCAAATCCACCGGCAAGGTGGTGCTGACCGTGCGGTGATCCTCAGAGCTGCTGGTTGCGGTCTCGCCGAATTGCGCAACCTTAGGCGTCAAAGATTACAGATCGTTCATCCCCGGGGATGCCGCCCGCGCGACAGCCTTAGCATAAGGGGCGTCACGGCGATGCCTTGGGAGGCGTGGGATGCATGGGATTCTTCGCGTTGCGATCGCGGCTCTGATGCTGACGGGCTTGGGCGGCTGCGTCGTCGCGCCGCCCCCCTACGGTTATGCGCCGGGCTACGGCTATGCGCCGGGCTATGCCTATCCGCCGGCGCCCTACTATTACGGTCCGCCGGTCGTGTTCGGTTTCGGCGGCGGCTGGGGCCATTGGCGGTGATCCTGCCGCGGGAGCGGGTGGCGGCGCGCTGATCCGTCGCCGGGCGGGACGCATGGCCGCGGTCGAAACTTCGCCGGCTTCGTATTATGATGGCGCCGCCATGGGGTCGGAGATGAGCGTCATCAGGCAGGCGAAGCTCGGGGATGCGCGGGCGATCGGCCGCATTGAGGTCGAGACTTGGCGCTCCACCTATGCCGGGATGCTGCCCGACCGGGTTCTGCTCGGCATGTCGGAGCAGCGCCAGACCGCCTCCTGGGCGGGCTTCCTGCGCCATCGCTCGGGCGACGTCTATGTTGCCGAGGCCGAGGGCGGAAAGCTGCTCGGCTTCGGCAATTGCGGCCCGCAGCGCGACCCCGCCTTCGGCTTCGGCGGCGAGGTCTATACGCTCTATGTCTCTACCGATGCGCAGGGCGCCGGGCTCGGGCGGCATCTGCTGCTGGCGCTCTTCGCGCGCCTGCTGCATTGCGGCCACCGCTCGGCGATGATCTGGGTGGTGCGCGCCAATCCGGCGCGCTTCTTCTACGAGCGGCTCGGCGGCAAACTCGCGCTTCACCGCCCGATCCCCCTCGGCGGCCAGGCGGTCGATGCGGCGGGCTATGGCTGGAGCGATCTGCGCGCCGTGATCGAGCGCGAGGCGCGCTCGCGCGCCGGATTCTGACCGGGGTCGAAGGGGACGGCACATGATGGGCGAGGAGCGGGGACCGACGCGGCGCGCCGTGGTGGCGACGGCGGGGCTCGGGCTTGGGGCGGCACTGGCCGGCGGCGCGGCGCTCGCGCCGCGGGCGTCGGCCAAGGAGGCGCTGCCGCCGGAGATCTGGAGCGGCGACTACTGGGCGAAGAAGGGCGATGTCGCGCTCTACATGTATAGGAAGCGCGCCACACCGCCGCATCCGGGCGAAAAGAAGCTGCCGGTGCTGTTTCTGGTGCACGGCTCTTCGGTCTCCGGCCGCTCCTCCTTCGACCTCTCCGTGCCCGGCGCCGGCGAGTATTCGCTGATGAACGTCTTCGCCCGCTGGGGCTATGACGTGTGGACCATGGATCACGAGGGCTACGGCCGTTCCACGATCACCGCGGGCAATTCCGACATCAAGAGCGGGGTCGCCGATCTCGAGGCCGGCAGCGCCGTGGTGGCGCGCGAAACCGGCGCCGCGAAGTTCCATCTGTTCGGCGAATCCTCGGGCGCGCTGCGGGCCGCTGCCTTTGCCATGGCGCGGCCCGAGCGCGTCGAGCGGTTGGTGCTGGAGGCGTTCGTGTGGACCGGCCAGGGCTCGCCGACGCTCGCCAAGCGCGCCGAGCAGCTCGACTACTTCCGCACCCACAACCGGCGCAAGCGCGACCGCGCCATGATCCGCAGCATCTTCACCCGCGACAAGCCCGGCACCTCGGATCCGCGCGTCGCCGAGGCGCTCGCTGACACCGAGCTCAAATACGGCGATAGCGTGCCGACCGGGACCTATCTCGACATGACCGCCCATCTGCCGCTGATCGATCCCGCCAAGGTCGCGTCGCCGGTGCTGGTCGTGCGCGGCGAATATGACGGCATCGCCTCGGTGCAGGATATCCTGAACTTCTTTGCGAAGCTGCCCAATCCCGACCGGCAGTTCGCCATTCTCGCCGGTGCCGCCCATGCCATGACGCTCGGCATCAATCGCGCGCAGCTCTGGCACACCATGCACGGCTTCCTCGACATGCCGCCGCGGCTCGACGTCTAGGGAGGGGATGGCGTTGCTGAGCCCGGAGGAACTCGCTCAGCTGCTGCCTGCCGAGGAGGCGTCCTTCCCGTCGCCGGTGCCGACCCAGATCGTGTCGAGCGACGAGTATTTCCCGCAGCCCCAGACGCGCGAGCAGAAGGAGGTCGAGGCGCGGCTCGTCGCCATGGCCGATCGGCTTGCCGCGCGGCAGGGGTTGACCCGCCGGCGCTTCTTTCAGACCGCTGCGGGCATGGCCGCGTCCTTCCTGGCGATGAATCAGGTCTATGGCGATCTGTTCGCCGCGAGCGAGGCCGAGGCGGCAACGCCGGATCTCGCCGAGGAGCGCGCCCGCGCGCTGGCCGCGCAATTCGTCATGGACACGCACACACATTTCCTGCGCGAGGATACCCGCCTCGCGGGCTTCGTCGCCATGCGCGAGGCGGTTGGCCGCGCCGGCTGGAACAAGGCGATCGGCGACCGGCCGCAGACCATCGACGATCTCAAATACGCCAACTATGTCAAAGAGATCTTTCTCGACAGCGATACCAAGGTGGCGCTTCTCACCAATGCGCCGTCCGAACTGCCGGAGGATTGGTTCCTGACCCAGGACCAGGTCTTCGCCGCGCGCGCCAAGGTGAACGCCGCGTCGGGCACGCGGCGGATGCTGGCGCATTACACGCTGACCCCCGGCTTTCCCGGCTGGATGGAGGGGGTCGACAAGGCGATCGAGGTGTACAAGCCCGACAGCTGGAAGGGCTATACCATCGGCGACAACACGCACAAGAACCTGTCGCATCATCCCTGGCGCCTGGACGACGAGAAGCTTGTCTATCCCGCCTATGAGAAGTTCGTGAAGGCGGGAATCAAGACGGTCTGCGTCCACAAGGGCCTGTTCGCGCCCTCGGTGGAAAAGCAGTTTCCGAACCTCGCGCGCTACGCCGATGTGAGCGATGTCGGCCGGGCGGCGAAAGACTGGCCCGAGATCAATTTCGTCATCTACCATTCGGGATACCGTCATGTCGGCGGCAGCCCCGCCGTGGCGATGAAGGAATGGGAGGAGACCGGCCGCATCTCCTGGGTGAGCGACCTCGCCGATATCCCGGCCAAATACGGCGTCCGCAACGTCTATGGCGACCTCGGCCAGCTCTTCGCCTTTTCCACCGTGGTGCATCCGCGGCTCTGCGCCGCGCTGATGGGCGTCCTGCTCCGCGGGCTCGGCACCGATCGCGTCATCTGGGGCACGGATGCGGTGTGGACCGGCTCGCCGCAATGGCAGATCGAGGGGCTGCGCCGGCTCGAGATCCCGCAGGACATGCAGAAGGCGCATGGATTCAAGCCGCTCGGCGCCGCCGACGGCCCGGTCAAGACGGCGATCTTCAGCGGCAATGCGGCGCGGCTCTACGGCTACGAGAAGCACGCGGCGCTGGCCGGCGACCGCTTCGCCCAACTCAAAGCCGACGACGAGCGCGCCGGCGCCGCGCGCAGCAACCTGCGCTACGGCTATGTCAGGAAACCGACATAAGCGCCGTCGCCTGCAAGTTGCGCGCGCGCGGCGCGTTTCGACCGCGCGAGGGGTTGTCCGGCAGGTGATCGATCGCTAAACAGGATGTCGTCGACGGTCGCGAAGAAAGGTCGCGCCGCCGGCATTGCCCGTCATGTCGTGGAAGCTTGCGCATGCTCCCACTCAGCGATCAGGGGGCCGCGATGCTCGATCCCGACCAGCTCCGCCGCCAGGCCGAACGCTGCTTCCGTCTTGCCCGCGGGGTCAACGACCAGGATGCGGTGAAGATGCTCGAGGCGCTCGGCCGCGAGCTCGAGCAGCAGGCGTCCATGCTCGATGCCGCGCCCGGGGGCGATCCTTGGCCGTCCGCCCGGGGGCTGGCCTCGGCCACCTTCCTCGCTTATGGTGGCGGCAAGGCTGAAAATAGGCCGCCGCCCCTAGAGGCGCGGCGCCACCTTGGGAGGACGGCAATGGCGCATCTGTGGGAGAAATCCTATCCCCCGGGCATCAGCTGGGGCGACGCGCTGCCCGTCCCGGTGCCGGTCGAAAGCCTGCTCGAGACCGCGGCGCGGCAATGGCCGGACAAGACCGCGATCGATTTCTACGACCGCAGGCTCGGCTATCGCGAACTCCACGACCTCGCCGCGCGCGCGGCCAAGGGCCTGCAGGATCTCGGCGTCGGCCCCGGCGTCAATGTCGGGCTGCACCTGCCGAACACGCCGCATTACGCCGTCTGCTTCTTCGCCGTGCTGATGGCCGGCGGCCGCGTCGTCAATTTCAGCCCGCTGGCGGCGCCGCGCGAGCTCAGGCACCAGCTCGCCGACAGCGATGCCGAGATCATGATCACGCTCGGGTTGCCGGTGCTCTATCCCCAGATCGCCGCGCTTAAGGGCGCGTCGCGGCTGCGGGCGGTGGTGGTGTGCGCGATCGAGGATTTCCTGCCGGCGGCGGTGGCGCGCGCCGCCTTCGGCGCCGGCGCCGAGCGCGTCGCCGGGCCGGGGCGTGAGCTCGACTTCGCCGAGCTCGTCGCCGGCGCCGGCGACTATCGGCGCCATCCCCATGCCGCGCTCGAGGAAGAGGTGGCGGTGCTGCAATACACCGGTGGCACCACCGGCGACCCCAAGGGCGCGATGCTGACGCACGCCAATTTCTGCGCCGTGGTCAACGCCCGGAACCGCTGGGTCGGCGCCGAGGCCGCGGACGCCCAGAAGGCGCTGGCGGTGCTGCCGCTGTTCCACATCTACGGCCTCTCCTTCATCCTGCTGCTGTCGATCGCCACCGGTGCCGAGATGGTGATGCATATCCGCTTCGACGCCGAGCGCGTGCTGCAGGACATCGCGCGCAAGAAGATCACGGTCTTCGCCGGCGTGCCGACGATGTACACGGCGCTGGTCAACCATCCGCGGATTCGCGAGTTCGATCTTTCTTCGTTGACGATCTGCGCCTCGGGCGGCGCGCCGCTGCCGGTCGAGGTGCTGAGCCGGTTCAAGGAGCTCACCGGCATCACGCCCTCGGAAGGCTATGGCCTCACCGAGACCGCGCCGCTGGGCACGATGCAGGCGACGAGCACCGGACCGCGTCCCGGCACGGTCGGCCTGCCGGCGCCGCACATCGTCATCGAAGTCGTCGATCTCGATACCGGCATGACGGTGCTGCCGCCCGGCGAGAAGGGCGAGATCTGCGTGTGCGGCCCGTCGGTGATGAAGGGCTATTGGAAGAAGCCCGACGTCACCGCGGAGGTGTTCCGCGGCGGCCGCTTCCACACCGGCGATATCGGCTTCATCGACGCCGACGGTTACGTCACCCTGATCGACCGCAAGAAGGACATGATCCTGTCCGGCGGCTTCAACGTCTTCCCGCGCAATATCGAGGAGGCGATCTACGAGCATCCGTCGGTAGCCGAGGTCACGGTGATCGGCGTGCCCGATGCCTATCGCGGACAGTCGGCGAAGGCCTTCATCATGCTTAAGCCCGGCGCCGCGGAATTCAGCCTCGATCAGCTCAAGACGTTCCTCGCCGACAAGCTAGCCAAATACGAGATGCCGACCGAGATCGAGTTCCGCGCCAGCCTGCCCAAGACTCCGGTGGGCAAGTTGTCGAAGAAGGAACTCGTCGCCGAGGAGTTGGCCAAGCGCGAGAAGGCAGCCGCGCCCGGCGGTTGAGCGCGGATCAATCCGCCGCGCCATCCTCGCGCGCCTCGGCGCCGAGCGCCGCGATCTCGGCGCGCAGCTCCCGCGCCGATGGCGGCACCGCGTCGCCGAAGCCGGAGAGCAGGTAGTCCTCGGGCACGCGCGCGCCATCCGCTTCGGCTTCGGCGAGGCGGCCGAGCCGGGCGCGGCAATGCCCGCGCAGCAGCGGAATCAGCGGCCAGTAATGGCCGTCGTCGAGCTTCTCGGCGCGGTCGAGATCGGCGGCGGCGGCGGTGAAATCGCCGAGCCGCAGATGATCCTCGGCGCGCGCCATGTAGGCACCGGGCAGGTGCGGGCAGAGCGAGACCACCTTGTCGCGGTCGGCGAGCGCCAACCTGGCCTCGCCCATCAGCACGCGCACCACGGCGCGCAGGTGATAGCCGTGCGGATGGTCGCGATGCTCGGCCACGAACTCGCCGCAGAGCCGAAGCGCCTCGGCGAAGCGCCCGGCTTCGCACAGCGGGCCGACACTATCCAAATCCTGCTGCGACAGCGGCACGGGTGCTTCCCCTCACTCCAACAGGTCGACGTAGCTGGCGCCGAGGTCGATCTGCGCCTGACGCCCGATTCCGGCCGCGCCGGGCCGGGTGAATTCGAAGATGAGCGCGCCCAGGATCTGGCTCACCTCGACATCGTCCTCCGAGAGCGGCAACGGCACGCGATTGGCGCAGAGGTCGATGTTTGTGGTGGTGACGTAGCGACTGCGCGCGAAGGCCGGCCGCCGCGAGGCGCAGACGGCGCGGTAACAGGCATGGACGAAGCCGTCGCGGGCTTCGGTGACCAGTTCGTCGACGAATTTCCCGGTGAATTTCGCGCCGAACGCCTCGACGATGGCGGTGCCGACCAGTCGGTAGCGGAAGCTGCTGCCGCCGCTCACCACCTCCGTGATCTGCAGATACGGCAGCACCGGGCGCAGCTCGGTCGGATCGATGTCGCGCCGCCGCGGCATGGTGCGGTCGCCGCGTACCGTCTCCCAATAGTCGAGGGCCGTGCGCAGCGCCCGGTCGGCGCGGAAGTCATAGCGAGCGGCGGTCGACGTCGCGCCTTGAAGCGGCATGGTCCCGCCCGATCCTTTGCCTGGTAAGTCAGACGGTGCGATCATGTCTTTCGCCGGCGGCGGGCGGCGCCTGTCACGCGGGCTGTGAGAGTGGCGGCCGCCGGTTGATTTTTCCTTAAGTGCCGGGGCTGCCGGTCACTTGCCTTTGATCGCATCGAGGGCCGCGGCTACCGCCTGGTGCTGGTCGCTATCGGGCGGCAACAGCGCCAGCAGCCGCTTCCAATAGAGGCTCGCTTGGGCGAAATTACGCTGCTGCGTCGCGGCCAGGCCGAGATACCACAGTGCCGCCGGCTGCTTCGGATCGAGCTGGTCGACGCGCTGCAGCAGCCGCACTGCCCGCTCGGGCAGCGGCGTCTCGATCTTCCGGTCGGGCAGCAGCGCCTCGGCCGCGGCGAGCAGGATGGTCGCATCCTGCGGCTTCAGCTTGGCCGCGTGCTCGAAAGCGTCGGCGGCCTTGTCGCGCTCGCCCAGCACACCATAGGCGCGGCCGAGGCGCAGCCAGCCTTCGACATCGCCGGGATTGGCCTGCAGTTCGCCGGCCAGCCGTTCGACCATGCCGCGGATCATCTGCTGGCGAGCTTCGGGCGTCATCCCGGCGGCGTCCGCCATCTGTGCCGCGCTCGGCCCCGAAGCCGGGGGTGCCAGGGCCGGCGCCGCGATTCCGGCCTCGCGCGCGCTTTCCACGATCCGCGCCTGCAGCTCGGCGCGCAGCGGCGAGTCCGCCGGCTGCTCCGCCGCGAGCCTCTGCCAGGCGGTGATCGCCGCCGTCGCATGGCCGGCCTGCGCCTCGCCCAGCGCAAGGTAATAGCGCGCCTCGGCATTGCCGGGGTCCTTGGCGATCGCCGTGTCGAGGGCGCGCTGCGCATCGGGCGTGACGATGCCGTCCGCCGCCATCACCAGCATCTCGCCATAGCTCGCGGCCACGTCCGGGCGATCCTGCGTCAGCCGCAGCGCCTGTTGATAGGCCGCGTCGCTCTTCTGCCACAGGCCCAGCGCCGCGTCGCTGCGCGCCAGCAGCAGCCATTCATCGGCGTTGCCGGGATCGGATTTGAGCCGCTGCTCCAACGCGGCGACGGTCTTCGCGAGATCGCCGTGGTCGCCTTCCGCCCTCCGCGCCCGTTCTTGCTCGCGCGCGGCGTAAGGCTGGTCGGGCACGCCGGGCGCGCCCAGGCCGAGATAGATCAGTGCCGCCGCCGCCGGCAGCGTCAGCGCCAGCATCAGCGCGAGAACCGGGCTGCCGACACCGCGGTCGGGCGGGGGCGTGTCCGGCGCATCGGCAGCGAGCAGCCGGCGCTCGATCTCCAGCCGCGCGGCCGCGGCCTCGCGGGCATCGATCAGCCCGCGCGCCGCGTCGCGCTCGAGCTCGCTCAGCTGGTCGCGGTAGACGGCGCGGTCGAAGACCGCGCGCTCGACTGCCGGGCGCGCCGCCTTCATCAGCGGTAGCACCACCGTTGCCACCACCACCAGGCACATGAGCGCCAGCGCGGCTGCCAGCAGCATCACGTTCCCTCGTCGAGGAGTCGCGCCAGGCGCCGTCGTTCCTCGGCACTGAGCGGCGCCGGCGGCGCGGACGTGTCGCGGCGCCGCAGCCGCAGCGCGATGGCGATCGCCGCCAGCGCCAGCAGCGCCGGCGGCCCGAACCACAGTGCATAGGTGGCGGGCTCGACCGGCGGCTTCAACAGCACGAACTGGCCGTAACGCGCGACGATATAGGCGATCGCCTGCCGGTCGCTGTCGCCGGCCTTGAGCCGCTCGCGCAGCAGCACGCGCAAATCATGCGCGAGATCGGCGCCGCTGTCGTCGATCGACTCATTCTGGCAGACGAGGCAGCGCAGCTCCTTGCCGATGGCGCGCGCGCGCGCTTCGAGCGCGGGATCGGCGAGCCGCTCGCCGGGTTCGACCGCCCGAGCGATGCCCCCGGCCAGCAGCAGGAGCAGCACCGCTGCCGCCAAGCGCCTCATGACGCGCCCAGCGCCTTCACGCGCGGCAACAGCTCCCGCTCCAGCGTCTCGGCGGTGAGCGGCCCGACATAGCGGAAGCGGATGTGCCCGGCCTGGTCGATGATGTAGGTCTCGGGTACGCCGTAGACGCCGAAATCGATGCCGGTGCGGCCGCTCTCGTCGACACCGATGCGGCGATAGGGATCGCCGAGCTGAGCGAGATAGCGCTGGGCGTCCGCCGGCTTGTCCTTGTAGGCGATGCCATAGAGCGGCACATGCTCCTGCTCGGCCAGCCGCAGCAGCAGCGGCTCCTCGGCGCGGCACGGCACGCACCACGAGGCAAAGAAATTCACCACCGCCACCTGACCCTTGAGTGACGCGAGGCTCAGTCCCGGCGTACCGTCCAACCCGGCGAGCGCGAAATCGGGCGCCGGCTTGTCGATGAGCGCCGACGGCAGCAGCGACGGGTCGCGCCCGGGACGCAGCGCCACCGCGAAATACCCGGCCAGCACCAGGAAGAGCGCGACCGGGAGCAGATAGAGCGCGCGCTTCATGATGCGAAGGCGCGTCCGCTGCACCACGGCAGACGATCGTCGCCGTTCATGCCGTCACTCCGCCGGCCGCGCGCCGCGCGGCGCCCGGGCGCGGGCGGCGACGCCGATGCGCCAGCGGCGATCGCTGAGGCTGACGAGCCCGCCCGCTGCCATGGCCACCGCGCCGATCCAGATCCACGGCACCAGCGGCTTCCAGTAGGCGCGCACCGTCCAGCCGCCCTTGCCGTCGCTGTCGCCCAGCGCGACGTAGAGATCGGCGAGCAGGTTGGTGTGGATCGCGGTCATCGCCGTCGCCATCTGCTGCAGCGGGAAGAAGCGCTTTTCGGGATGCATGACGGTGACGGTCTCGCCGCCCCGGGTCACGGTGATGCTGGCGCGATCGGCGGTGAAGTCGGCGCCCGGGAGCTTGGTCATGCCGTCGAGATGCAGCACGTAGCCGGCGATGGCGAGCGTGCCGCCCGGCGCCACCACCTCGATGCGCTCCTGCTGCCAGGCCGAGGCGGCGATGCCGGCAACCGTGATCGCGAGGCCCATATGCGCGAGCGTCATGCCGTGCGCCGCCCGCGGCAGGCTCCGCGCGCGCCGCCAGCTCTCCCGCCAGGGCGCCCGCAGCAGCCGGATGCGCTCGGCCCATTCCACGGCTGCGGCCAGCAGCACCCAGGCGGCAAGGCCCAATCCCAGCACCGCCAGCACCGGGCCGCCGCCGGTGACGTAGAAGCCGATCAGCACCGCCGCCACCGTGCCCGCCAGCGCCAGCCACAACCGCTGCAGCGCCGCGGCGAGATCGCCGCGCTTCCAGGCCAGCAGCGGTCCGATCGCAACCGCGATCAGTACCGGCACCATCAGCGGCACGAAGGTGCGGTTGAAGAACGGGAAACCCACTGACAGCTTGGGGCCGCCCACGGCGTCGGAGAACAGCGGGTAGAGCGTCCCGAGGAACACCGTGGCGCAGCCGGTGCACAGCAGCAGGTTGTTGAGCACGAGCGCGCCTTCACGCGAGATCGGCGCGAAGATGCCGCCGGATTTGAGCCGCGGCGCCCGCGCCGCATAGAGCGCCAGCGAGCCGCCGATCGCCACCAGCAGCAGCAGCAGGATGAAGGTGCCGCGCGCGGGATCGACGGCGAAGGCATGCACCGAGGTCAGCACGCCCGAGCGCACCAGGAATGTCCCCACCAGCGACAGCGAGAAGGTGACGATGGCGAGCAGGATGGTCCAGCTCTTGAGTGCGTCGCGCTTCTCGACCACGATCGCCGAATGCAGCAGCGCCGTGCCGACCAGCCAGGGCATGAAGGACGCGTTCTCCACCGGGTCCCAGAACCACCAGCCGCCCCAGCCCAGCGTGTAATAGGCCCACCAGCTGCCCATGGCGATGCCGACGGTGAGCGCGCACCAGGCCGCGAGCGTCCAGGGTCGTACCCAGCGCGCCCAGGCGGCGTCGACGCGGCCTTCGATCAGCGCCGCGACGGCGAAGGAGAAGGCGACGGAGAAGCCGACATACCCCAGATAGAGGAAGGGCGGGTGGAAGGCGAGGCCGGGATCCTGCAGCACGGGGTTGAGGCCGCGCCCGTCGAGCGGCGCCGGTACCAGGCGATGGAACGGGTCGGAGGTCAACAGGATGAAGAGCAGGAAGCCGGTGCCGATCATGCCCTGCACGGCCAGCACGCGCGCGCGCAGCGTCGGTGGCAGATTGTCGCCGAACCAGGCCACCGCGGCGCCGAACAGCGACAGGATGAAGACCCAGAGCATCATCGAGCCTTCATGATTGCCCCAGACGCCGGTGATCTTGTAGAGCAGCGGCTTGGTCGAGTGGCTGTTCTCGGCCACGTTGGCGACCGAGAAATCCGAGGTGACATAGGCATTGATCAGCGCCGCGAAGGCGAGGCTCACCAGCACGAACTGCGCCACCGCCGTGCTCTGCCCCAGCGTCATCCAGCCGGCCTTGCGCCGCGCCGCGCCGAGCAGCGGCACGCTCGCCTGCACCATCGCCAGCAGCAGCGCCAGGATCAGCGCGAAATGGCCGAGTTCGACGATCATCGGGCGGTCTCCTGCGCCGGCCCGCCGGCAGCCCCCTCCTGCCAGTGGCCGGATTTCTTGAGCGCGTCCACCACCTCGCGCGGCATGTATTTCTCGTCGTGCTTGGCCAGCACCGTGTCGGCATCGAGCGCGCCGTCGGCGCCGAGCTTGCCCTCGACCACGACCCCCTGGCCCTCGCGGAAGAGATCGGGCAGCAGACCGGTATAGGTCACGGCTACCGCATTGTTGCCGTCGGTGACGCGAAAACGCACCGTCTTTCCGTCGGCCGAGCGCACCACGCTCGACTGCTGGACCAGGCCGCCGAGGCGCAGGCGGCGTCCGTCCGGACCCTTCTCGGTCTTGAGCTCGGAGGGGCTGATGAAGAAGGCGAGGCTGTCGTTCGAGCTCAGCGCCAGCAGGACCAGCGTCGTCGCCACGGCGAGCATGCCGAGACCCAGCAGCACGGCGAACAGGCGGCGGCGCTTGCGCGTCACGGCTCGTCCCGGCCTTGCAGCCGCTCCAGCTCGCGCCGATGGCGGCGATAGGAGCCGAGGCTCCAGGCGAGCAGCCCGCCGAGCACGATGAATGTGAGCGCATAGGCCGGCCAGACATAGGCGGCATAGCCGCCCATGGCGAGGAAGTGCATCGCCTCGCCCCTCATGACGCCGCCGCCGGACGCCGCGCCGCGGCAAGCCGGTCGATCTCGGCCAGCCGCAGCGCGCGGATCTTCGCCGCCATCAGCGTGGTGCGCATGCGGATCATCAGCAGCGCGAAGAAGAACAGCATGAACCCCACCGCCATCACCAGCAGCGGCCACAGCATCGCGGCCGCGATGGTCGGGCCGCCGAGGCGGAAGACGCTCGCCGGCTGGTGCAGGGTGTGCCACCAATCGACCGAGAATTTGATGATCGGCAGGTTGACGATGCCGACCAGCGCCAGGATGGCGCCGGCGCGCGCGCCGCGCCCGGGATCGTCGAAGGCGTTCACCAGCGCGAGATATCCGAGATAGAGGAAGAACAGCACCAGCACCGAGGTCAGCCGCGCATCCCACACCCACCAGGTGCCCCACATCCGCTCGCCCCACAGCGAGCCCGTTACCAGGCAGAGCAAGGTGAAGCCGGCACCGAGCGGCGCCGCGCCTTGCGCCGCGATGTCGGCGAGCGGATGGCGCCAGATCAGCGCGACGGCGCTGGCCACCGCGATCAGCGCGTAGACGAAGCTCGCCATCCAGGCGGACGGTACATGCACGAACATGATGCGCACGGCCTCGCCCTGCTGGTAGTCGGGCGGCGCGACGAACAGCGCGAGATAGAGCCCGATCGCGATGAGCGCCGCCGCCGCCGCGCTGCACCAGGGCAGCAGCGCCGCGGAAAGGCGCATGAAGCGGGCGGGATTGGCGAAGCGATGCAACGACATGCTCGGACGGTCCGGTCACTCCAGCGCCTGACGCAGGGCGGCGGCGGCGGCAAGCGGGGAGAGCGGCAGCGCCCCAGCCAGCAGCGCGCCCAGCAGGAGCAGATGCGGTCGCGCCGCGAAGCCCCCGATGCTTGCCTCGATGGCGCCAACGCCGAAGATCAGCACCGGTATATAGAGCGGCAGCACCAGCAGCGACAAGAGCACGCCGCCGCGCCGCGCCCCCAGGCTCAGCGCCGCGCCCACCGCGCCGATCAGGCTGAGGGTCGGCGTTCCCAGCAGCAGGCCCGCGAGCAGCGCCGGGTATCCGGCCGCGTCGAGATTGAGCAGCAGTCCCAGCAGCGGCGCCGCCACGATCAGCGGCAGGCCGGTGACCAGCCAATGCGCCAGGCACTTCGCCAGCACCTGCGCCTCCAGCGGCAGCGGCATCAGCGCCAGCGCTTCGAGGCTGCCGTCCTCCCAATCCGCCTGGAACAGGCGCTCCAGCGAGAGCAGCGCCGCGAGCAGCGCCGTTACCCACAGGATGCCGGCGGCAATGCGCTGCAGCAGCGCCGGCTCGGGCCCGACGCCGAAGGGAAAGAGGATGGTGGCGAGCACGAAGAACCCCACCACCATGGCGGCGTCGCCGCCCTGCCGCAGCGCCAGCCGCAGGTCCCGCTGCACCAGGAGGCGGAACGGGCTCATGGCGTGAAATCGGCCAGCGAAAGATTGGTGGCCCCGGCCAGCGGCAGCGCCGCATGCGTCGACAGCGCGACCCGGCCCCCCTGGGCGCGATGCGCCGCGATCGCTTCCAGCAGATCGGCAAGTGCATCGCTGTCGAGCGCGGTGGTGGGCTCGTCCAGCAGCCACAGCGGCGCCGGGCTTGCCGCCAGCCGCGCCAGCGCCAGCCGGCGGCGCTGCCCGGCCGACAGCATCCGGCATGGCCAGTCCGCCAGCGTCTCCAGGCGGAAGCGCCCGAGCGCCGCCGCCACATCGCCGCCGCCGCGCATCCCGGCCCAGAAGGCGAGCGTCTCGGCGACGGTGAGTACCGGCTTCACCGCCTCCTGATGGCCGATGAAGTGCAGCCGGGCACGATGCGCCGCGGGATCATCGCCGACCGCGGCGCCGTCCCAGGCGAGCAGCCCCGCTTCCGGCCGGGCGAGTCCGGCCATCAGCCGCAGCAGGCTGGACTTGCCGCTGCCATTGGGCCCGGTCAGCAGCAGCGCCTCGCCCGGCGCCAGGAGGAAGGAGAGCCCGGCAAAGACCAGACGCTCGCCGCGGCGGCAGGCGAGGCCGGTTGCGGCGAAGCCGATGGCGGGAAGCGGGGGGGGCGGCGGGGCGGGCATGCGGGCGGCGGATGATGCCATGGCGCCCCGGCCGCTTCCCGCAAAAAAGCGACGGCCCCGGCGGGGGGAGGAGGCCGGGGCCGTCTATGAAGCGGTCGGGGGGGGACCGCTCGCGAAGAGCGCGGACGAGCCGATATCGTCCCGCGCCCCGCTAATAGACCCGGGGAATGCGACCCGAATTCGATCGAATCATGGCGAAACCGTGATTTCTGGCCGGGCGCGCCGGCGGCGGACCGCCTCGACGTCGCATCTCCGCGCCGCGCGCGGCGACGATTCCAGGCCGGATCGGAAACCTTCGGATTTCGGCGAGCGTTACGACATCGCTGCGGCGCCGCGCACCCGCTGCGCCGTCAAGGGGAAACCGGGCAATGACGATTCTGGACGACATCAAGGCCGACCACGACGAGGCGAAAAGCCTGCTGAAGACCATTCTGGCGACCGAGGAGACCGCGGAGCGGGCCGCGCTCTTCAAGGAATTCCGGAAGAAGATGACGGCGCACAACCGCTCCGAGGAGAAGATCTTCTACCGCCGGCTGGAAGCGACCGAGGCGGGCAGACCCCGGGCGCTCGAAGCCGAGGTCGAGCATGAGGCCGCCGACCGCCTGATCGACGACCTCTCGCGCATGCGCGGCAAGGATAGCGACAAGTGGACGGCGCGTTGCATCGTGCTGCGGGAGCTGCTGGAGCATCACATCGAGGAAGAGGAAAGCCAGGTCTTCGCGGCGGCGCGCAAGCTGTTCGACCGGCCGGCACTGGACAAGATGGGCGAGGCGTTCGCTGCGGAGAAGGCCAAGCACGGCGTGCCGGCCGGCGCTACGGTCGACGAGTAGCGGACCGGTCCCTTTGGGCTCTCAAGCGCGGCGGCCTGGGGGCGGCGCATGGCCACCGACCTGATCGGCTGGGCCGCGGCGGTCGCGCTGCTCGCGACGCTGGGGCGGCAGATCTATACGCAGTGGCGGTCCGGAATGTCCGCCGGCGTATCGAGATGGCTCTTCGCCGGGCAGCTCTCGGCGTCGACCGGCTTCGTGGTCTACAGCTGGCTGCGGGCCAGCTGGGTGTTCGACGCGACCAACGCGCTCATTCTCGTCACCGCCCTGTCGGGCCAGTGGATCTACTGGCGCAACGAGCGGGAGCGCCGAAGAACGCCGCCGCCAGGACGGTCTTCGGCGCGGCGCTGAGCCCGGCACGCAATCGGGCGCGCAACCACTTGCCGATGCGGAGCGTTTCCGCTGCCGAGAAGCGCTTCAGGATCCCGTCGGCACGCCCGAAAACCCGACCACTTCCGCCGCGGCGCCGGCGGGCGCGCCGGCGTGCGAGCCCGGGCATGGCGGCGGGCAATGCGGAGGAGAGCAGATGGCGACGAACGCGGCACAGCGGCTCAAGGAAGGCCTGCCTCACCCGCTCGGCGCGAGCTGGGACGGAAAAGGCACGAACTTCGCCATCTTCTCGGCGAACGCGACCAAGGTGGAAGTCTGCCTCTTCGACGAGAAGGGCGAGCGCGAGCGCGAGCGCGTCGAGCTTCCCGAGTTCACCGACGAGATCTGGCACGGCTACCTGCCGGAGATTCATCCCGGCACGATCTACGGCTACCGCGTGCATGGGCCCTATGAGCCCGATTCCGGCCATCGCTTCAATCCGCACAAGCTGCTGCTTGATCCCTATGCCTGCGGCCATTTCGGCGATCTCGACTGGAATCCCGCAGTTTTCGGCTACGTGATGGAATCGGGCGACGACAGCACTTTCGATGAGCGCGACAGCGCGCCCTTCGTGCCCAAATGCGTCGTCGTCGATCCCGCCTTCGAGTGGCGCGGCGAGCCGGCGCGGCGTGCGGTGGCCTGGGACCGCACCGTGCTCTACGAGACGCATGTCCGCGGCTTCACCAAGCTGCATCCTGCCGTGCCGGAGCGCTGGCGCGGCACCTACGCCGGCTTCACCAAGGAGGTCGTGGAATACATCCGCTCGCTCGGCGTCACTTCGGTCGAGCTGCTGCCTATCCATACCTTCATCAGCGACAGCCACCTGCTCGAGAAAGGCCTCACCAACTACTGGGGCTACAATTCGATCGGCTTCTTCGCGCCGGATCCGCGCTATGCCTCCGAGCGCGAGCAGACGCTGCGCGAATTCAAGGAGATGGTCGCCCGCTGTCACGAAGCCGGCATCGAGGTCATCCTGGATGTGGTCTACAACCACACCGCGGAGGGTAACGAACGCGGTCCGACGCTGTCCTTTAAGGGCATCGACAACGCCTCCTATTACCGGCTGCTGCCGGATCAGCCGCGCTTCTACATCAACGACACCGGCACCGGGAACACGTTGAACCTCAGCCATATGCGGGTGATCCAGATGGTCGCGGACAGCCTGCGCTACTGGGCGAGCGAGACCCATGTCGACGGCTTCCGCTTCGATCTCGGCACCATCCTGGCGCGCGAGCCGAACGGCTTCGACAATCAGAGCGGCTTCCTCAAGGCCTGCTGCCAGGATCCGGTCCTGGGGGCGGTGAAGCTCATCGCCGAACCCTGGGATTGCGGGCCCGGCGGCTATCAGGTCGGCGGCTTCCCGCCGGGCTGGGCGGAATGGAACGACCGCTTCCGTGATACCGCTCGCGATTTCTGGAAGGGCGCGGCGCCGGCCGCGAGCCTCGCCGCCCGCCTCTGCGCGTCGGGCGACGTCTTCAACCATCGCGGCCGCAGGCCCTGGGCCAGCGTCAACTTCATCGCGGCGCATGACGGCTTCACGCTCAACGACCTCGTGACCTACAACGAAAAGCACAACGAGGCGAATGGCGAGGAGAACAAGGACGGCAGCTCCGACAACCGCTCCTGGAACTGCGGCGTCGAGGGCCCGTCCGACGACAAGGCGATCGTCGCGCTCCGGGCTCGCCAGCGCCGCAACCTGCTCGCCACGCTGCTGCTGGCGCAGGGCACGCCGATGCTGCTCGCCGGCGACGAATTCGCGCGCAGCCAGAAGGGCAACAACAACGCCTATTGCCAGGACGACGATATCAGCTGGGTCGATTGGGCGGCGGCCGAGAAGCACAAGCCGCTCACCAACTTCGTGCGCAAGCTGACGGCGCTGCGCGCCAAATATCCGATCCTGCGCCGCAGCCGCTTTCTCACCGGCGCCTACGACGAAAGCCTGGGGGTGAAGGACGTCGCCTGGATCAACGCCAACGGCGCCGAGATGACCGCCGAGCAGTGGGGCGACGAGGCCATGCGCTGCTTCGGCATGCTGATGGACGGCCGCGCGCAGCCGACCGGCATCCATCAGCGGGGACAGGAGGTCACGCTGCTGGCGATCCTCAACGCGCATCACGACGTGGTGCAGTTCACCCTGCCGGAGGTCACGCGCGGCGGCAGCTGGCGCCTGCTGATCGACACCAACCTGCCGGAGCGGGAGGAAAAGGCCGGCTTCGCGGCGGGAGATGTCTACGAGGTGACCGCTCGCTCGCTGCTTCTGCTGGAGCTCGAGCGCTAGGCGGCGCCGGGACCCGCGGCGTGATGCCAGGATGACAGGGTCGCCGCGGCCCTCGGACCGACCGGCGCTTCTGGCCGAGCGCCAGCGCCTGAAGATGGCGCGCTCGGTCCACGCCTATGTCCGCGGCAACACGACCAAATTCTACGAGTGGCTGGCCTCGGGCGGGAGCGGGCGTCCGCAGGGACCGCCGATCTGGATCTGCGGCGACTGCCACGTCGGCAATCTCGGCCCCGTGGCCGACGCCGAGGGCGAGGTCGAAATCCAGATCCGCGATCTCGACCAGTCGGTGATCGGCAATCCGGCGGACGATCTCATCCGGCTCGGCCTGTCGCTGGCAGTGGCGGCGCGCGGCTCGGACCTGCCCGGCGTCACCACGGCCAAGATGATGGAGCAGATGATCGACGGCTACCGCCGCGCCCTGGCGCCGCGCGCCGAAACCCGCCGGCGCGAAGGCAAGTGGCCGCAATCGGTCAGCGTGGTGATGCGCCAGGCCGTTGATCGCAGCTGGAAAAAGCTCGCCAAGGAGCGCCTGGAAGATGCGAAGCCCGCGATCCCCCTCGGCAAACGCTTCTGGCGGCTTTCCCGTGCGGAGCAGCACGCGGTCGGCGCCCTCTTCGAGACCGAGGAGATGCGGCATCTGGCGACCTGCCTGCGGACGCGGAAGGACGGGGCGGAGATCGAGCTGCTCGACGCCGCCTATTGGGTGAAGGGCTGCAGTTCGCTGGGCCGGCTGCGCATCGCCGTGCTCCTGGGCGTCGGCAAGGACCGTCGCGAGGAGGGCGGGCTCTCCCTCATGGATATCAAGGAGGCGGTCCAGGCCGCGGCGCCGCGCGCGGCCGATGCCGACATGCCGCGGGACAACGCCGCCCGCGTCGTGGAGGGCGCGCGCAATCTGGCGCCGGCGCTGGGCGAGCGCATGCTGGCGGCGCGTCTGCTGGGAAAGGCGGTGTTCATCCGCGAGCTTTTGCCCCAGGACCTGAAGGTGGATATCGAGCGGCTGACGCAAGCGGACGCCATGCGCGCCGCGCATTACCTCGCCTGGGTGGTGGGCACCGCGCATGCCCGGCAGCTCGACGCCGACGACCGCGACCGCTGGCGCCGGGAGATGAGCCGGCATCATTCCAAGCGCCTGGACGCGCCGTCCTGGCTGTGGAGCAGCGTCGTCGACCTCGTCTCCAGCCACGAGGCTGCCTATCTCGACCATTGCCGGAAATACGCCCTGGCGCGCGCCGGAACGTGACCGCGGCGCCGCACCGCTTTCATCGCGGCGGGGCGATGATGACCGCGGGATCGAAGCACACCAGCTCGATCGTGTTGTCCTCGGGATCCCTCAGATAGATCGATCGCCAGCCAATCCAGGAATGGACCGCGGTGTCGGTCGCAATGCCCATGCCTTGGAGACGGGCGAGGGCGCTCTCATGATCCTCTCGTGCGATCTCCAGCGCGAAGTGATGGAGCGTGGTGCGCGCGGGATCATGTCCCGCCCATTTCCGGCGGCGGAAATTGGAGGGTTGCCGATCGCGAAAGAAGCCGACGATCTGGGTGTGGCCGCCGAAGCCCTCGTCAATGTGCAGGAAGGCGATATCGTCGCCGATGCGATGCAGCAGCTCCAATCCCAAGACCCGGCAATAGAACGCAATCATGCCGTCGAGGTCGCGCACACGCAGCACGATCTCACCGACGCCTCTGACTGTAAAGCCGTTCCCGGTCTTCATCGCCGCGCCTTCGCCGCTCCGCGTGCAATATGTCGCGCGGTTCCGGCGGTTTTGCAGGACACCCGCTCGGGCCTCACCCGGCCGGGGCGCGATCCTCGATCGATTCGGCGACTTCCTCGCAGATCGCCGCCAGCTCCAGCAGCTCCGTCAGCAGCGCGTCATCGGTGACGCTCCGCGCGCGCTCGCGGAACTTCACCCCCTGCTCACGCCAGAACGCCGCGTCCTCCATGGCGCATCTCCCGAGACGCCCGACACCGGCAAAGGGTAACACGCACCCTGCGGCGGCAAAAGCCAAGCCTGGACCGGCGATAAAATGTCACATCCCTACGGTCTCCGCCGAAACACCGTCCGACCCGTCCGCGCTAGAGGAAGGGCGACGCCCACCAGTATAAGGACGGTGCCGCCATCGCGGCGCTGGGGCTGATCGACTTCCCCAGCCTCGCCGAATACGAGTGCTATCGCGAGCGTCTGGCGAGCGATCCCCAGGCGATCGATATCCTGCGCCAAGCCGAGCACGCCGGCTGCATCCCGGCCGAGGACCGCACCATCCTGGAGCGCGTTGCCGCCAGGTGATGCCGGCGACATCGGGGTGTACTTTCTTCCCCGAAAGCGACCCGAAGGCTATTCGGGCGTGCCCAGCTGCCGTCGGAAAGTCTCATGGTGAACCTGCCCGGAATCGGTCTCACGTCGCTGCCCACGATTTGGAACGGCGTCGCTTATGTCGAGATCGAATTGCGCGATCTGCGCCCCGGGCGGAGCGCCAATTTCACGGTGCCGCTCGGCGCCGAGCATGTCAACGCGAACACGCTCGGCTATCTCACCGCTCAGAGCGTCGCAAACTCGGCCCGGGAGGATGTGAGCCCGAGGACCGTTGCCTCCCTGGATGCCGCGGGCAAAAAATTGGGCACGGAATAAACACCGTCCGATCGTCATTTCGCGCGGGATGCGAGACGGGGAGCGACTTTCATCGGCGGTGTTCGCGCTGTGTTCACGCCGTTGCCGGCGGCGCGTCCGGGCGGGACGCTCTCTTGATCTCGGTTATGATAAGCTGTAGCAGCAGGTCGAAGACACCCTTCGCCTCGCCTTCCAGGAGACCGCCCCCGTGTCCGTCACCGGCCATGATTCGCTGAAAGCCCGCCGTACGCTCAAACTCGACGGCAAGGAATACGACTATTTCAGCCTGGAGGCGGCGGCGAAGGCCGCGGGGCTGGGCGACCTCTCCACCCTGCCTTTCTCGATGAAGGTGCTGCTGGAGAATCTGGTGCGGCTGGAGAACGGCCGCACCGTGACCCCGGACGACATCAAGGCGGTGGCGGAATGGCTGAAGACGCGCCGCTCCGAGCGCGAGATCGCCTTCCGCCCGGCGCGCGTGCTGATGCAGGATTTCACCGGCGTGCCGGCGGTGGTCGATCTCGCCGCGATGCGCCAGGCGATGGCCAAGCTCGGCGGCGATCCCCGCCGCATCAACCCGCTCTCGCCGGTCGATCTCGTCATCGACCATTCCGTCATGGTCGACGCGTTCGGCTCGAACGCCGCCTTCGCCCAGAACGTGAAGCTCGAATTCGAGCGCAACGGCGAGCGCTACGCCTTCCTGAAATGGGGTCAGAGCGCCTTCGACAATTTCCGCGTCGTGCCGCCGGGCACCGGCATCTGCCATCAGGTCAACCTCGAATACCTCGCCCAGGTGGTGTGGACCACCGAGGATGGCGGCCGCACCGTGGCCTATCCCGACACCCTGGTCGGCACCGACAGCCACACCACGATGGTCAACGGGCTCGCCGTGCTCGGCTGGGGCGTCGGCGGCATCGAGGCCGAGGCGGCGATGCTCGGCCAGCCGATCTCGATGGTGCTGCCGGAGGTGGTGGGCTTCCGCCTCGACGGCAAGCTGCGCGAGGGCGCCACCGCCACCGATCTCGTGCTGACGGTAACGCAGATGCTGCGCAAGAAGGGCGTCGTCGGCCGCTTCGTCGAGTTCTACGGGCCGGGCCTGTCGCATCTGGCGCTGGCCGACCGCGCCACCATCGGCAACATGGCGCCGGAATACGGCGCCACCTGCGGCTTCTTCCCGGTCGACCAGGTGACGCTCTCCTACCTCGCCTTCACCGGCCGCGACGCCGCGCGCGTCAAGCTGGTGGAAGCCTATGCCAAGGCGCAGGGCCTGTGGCGCGACGACAGCACGCCCGATCCGGTCTTCACCGATACGCTCTCGCTCGATCTTGCCACGGTCGAGCCGTCGCTGGCGGGGCCGCGCCGGCCGCAGGACCGCGTCGCGCTCTCCGGCGCGGCCAAGTCATTTGCCGCCGAACTCCCGAAGCTCGCCGGCGGCGCCGCGAAGCCCAACCGCTCGGTTCCGGTCGCCGGCAGCAATTACGAGCTCAAGGACGGCGCCGTCGTCATCGCCGCCATCACCAGCTGCACCAACACCTCCAATCCCAGTGTCATGCTCGCCGCCGGCCTGGTGGCGCGCAACGCCTTGAAGCGCGGGCTCAAGGTGAAGCCCTGGGTCAAGACCTCGCTCGCGCCGGGCAGCCAGGTGGTCTCCGACTACTACGCCGCCGCCGGGCTGCAACAGGATCTCGACGCGCTGGGCTTCAACCTGGTCGGCTATGGCTGCACCACCTGCATCGGCAATTCCGGGCCGCTGCCCGATCCCATCGCCGAGGCGGTGGACAAGGGCGACTTGGTCGTCGCCGCCGTGCTGTCGGGCAACCGCAATTTCGAAGGCCGCATCAGCCCGCAGGTGCGCGCCAACTATCTGGCATCGCCGCCGCTGGTGGTCGCCTACGCGCTCGCCGGCAGCCTCACCATCGATCTCGCCACCGAGCCGCTGGGCGAGGGCAGCGACGGCAAGCCGGTCTTCCTCAGGGATATCTGGCCGACCACCCAGGAGGTGCAGGACACCGTCCGCAAGTCGCTTACCCCCGACATGTTCCGCAAGCGCTACGGCAACGTCTTCCAGGGCCCGGCGGAATGGCAGAAGGTGCAGGTCGCGACCGGCCAGACCTTCAGCTGGGACATGGGCTCGACCTACATCGCCCATCCGCCCTATTTCGACAACATGCCGAAGCAGCCGGCGCCGCTCGGCGATATCGAGATGGCGCGCGAGCTGGCGATTCTCGGCGACAGCATCACCACCGACCACATCTCGCCCGCCGGCTCGATCAAGAAGGACAGCCCGGCCGGCGCCTATCTCATGGGCTTCCAGGTGCGGCCGGCGGATTTCAATTCCTATGGCGCGCGGCGCGGCAACCACGAGGTGATGATGCGCGGCACCTTCGCCAATATCCGCATCCGCAACGAGATGGTGCCGGGCGTCGAAGGCGGCATGACCAAGCACCTGCCCAGCGGCGAGGTGATGCCGATCTACGACGCCGCCATGCGCTATCAGCAGGAGAACGTGCCGCTGGTCATCCTCGCCGGCAAGGAATACGGCACCGGCTCGTCGCGCGACTGGGCCGCCAAGGGCACGCGGCTGCTGGGCGTCCGAGCGGTCGTCGCCGAGAGCTTCGAGCGCATCCATCGCTCGAACCTCGTCGGCATGGGCGTGCTGCCGCTGCAGTTCAAGGACGGCACCGACCGGAAGACCCTGAAGCTGGACGGCAGCGAGCGCTTCGACATCCTCGGCATCGCGTCGGGGCTCAAGCCGCGCATCGATCTCGCCTGCCGCATCCATCGATCCTCCGGCAAGGTCGACACCGTGTCGCTGCTCTGCCGCATCGACACGCTGGACGAGCTCGAATACTTCCGCCACGGCGGCATCCTGCAATACGTCCTGCGGCAGATGATGTCCGCGCGAGCGCCCTAGCGCTCGTCGCGAGCGGCGCCAGTGGTTGCGCAGCAACCGCGAAAGCCGCCCCGTGCGGGCTAACTGCCTGCCCACGCGCCGCCCACCCTGCCGGCGCGGCGGCGCCTCTCCTTCACCCCTTTGTGAAGGCGATTGACTGGCGCCGGCGCGGTCGCCGCCTCATCATGGATGGATGCTTGACAATCGCCTGATGGCCGCACGAAGCCTGCTCGTCGGCGCGCTGGCGTTGCTGCTCGCCCCGGCGCCGCCGGTGCGGGCGGCCGAGGCGCAGCCGCGCGCGGTGGTCGAGCTCTTCACCTCCGAGGGCTGCAGCTCCTGCCCGCCCGCCGATGCCTATCTCGGCGAGCTGGCGCGGCGTCCCGACGTGCTGGCGCTGGCCTTCCATGTCGACTACTGGAACTACATCGGCTGGACCGATCCCTATGCGAGCCGGCTGGCCACCGAGCGCCAGCACGACTATGCCCGCCGCCTCAACCTGCGCTACGTCTACACCCCGCAGATGGTGATCAACGGCACCACCGAAGGCGTGGGGTCCGAGCCGCGGGTCATCGGTCCGCTGATCAAGGCGGCGGAGGACGAGACCGCGCTGCGCCAGCACGTCACTGTCGCGCGCGAGCCCGGCGGCCGGCTCGCCGTCCATGTCGATGCCGGCGCCGCCGGCGAGCCGGCGACGCTCTGGCTGGTGGGCTTCGACCGCGAGCACAAGACGCCGGTGCTGCGCGGCGAGAACGAAGGCCATACGCTCGAGGAATATCAGGTGGTGCGGCGTTGCGAGCCCATCGGCACCTGGCGCGGGCCGGCGCTCGATCTCACGACCGCCGCGGCCGATCCGGGCGGCGAGGGCGGCGTCGCCGTGTTGCTGCAGCTCGGCGGCACCGGCCGCATCATCGGCGCGGCGCTGTTGAAGCCGCCGGAGAGTTAGCGCGACGCGCTGCGCTCTGGCTACGCGGCCAACCCTCTCTCCAGCACCGAGGCAAGGCGGCGCGCGAAGGCGCCGGGATCGGGCAGCTGCTCGCCTTCGAGAATGCGCGCCTGGTCGAGCAGCAGCCAGGCGAAGTCGCCGAGTTCGCCGGCCGCGCCGTCCTTGTCGACCATGGCGGCCAGCCGCGCGATCAGCGGATGGCGCGGATTGACCTCGAGGATGCGCTTGGCGGTGGCGGCGAGCTGGCGATGCTGCTTCAGCAGCCGCTCCAGATGCATGTCGAGATCGCCCTCGTCGGCGACGAGGCAGACCGCGCTGTCGGTCAGCCGGTCCGAGCTGCGCACGTCCTTCACCGCCTCGCCCAGCGACAGCTTGAACAGCGCAATGAGGCTGGCGAGCGCGCCTACCGGCGTGTCGGGCCTGGTCTCCGGCGCTTTTTCCGCGTCGCCGATCTTGGCGAGGTCGGCGGCGCCCCGCGTCACCGATTTCAGCGCGTGCGCCTCATAGGCGCCGACCGCCGGCATCCAGAATTCGTCGATGGCGTCGGTGAGCAGCAGCACCTCGACGCCCTTGGCGCGGTACCCTTCGATCTGCGGGCTCTTGCGCAGCAGCTCGAGATCGTCGCCGGTGATGGTGTAGATCGCCTCCTGCCCCGGCTTCATCCGCGCGACGTATTCCTCGAAGGAGACCAGTCCGTCGCCGGCGGTGCTGCGGAAGCGCATCAGGGGCAGCAGCTGGTCGCGATGCTCGTGATCCTCGTAAAGGCCTTCCTTCAGCACGGCGCCGAAATTCTCCCAGAACTTGGCGTAGTCCTCGGGCGCGTCCTTTGCCTTCTTGGCGAGCTCGGAGAGCACGCGCTTGGTGATCTGGCCGCGCATCTTGGCCAGCATCGGGTTGTTCTGCAGCATCTCGCGGCTGACGTTGAGCGGCAAATCCTCGCTGTCGACGATGCCGCGCAGGAAGCGCAGATAGGCGGGCAGCAGCTCGGCGCAGTCCTCGGTGATGAAGACGCGGCGGACATAGAGCTTGACGTGCGGCTTGCGCACGGGGTCGAACAGGTCGAAGGGCTTGGCCGCTGGCACGAACAGCAGGCTGGTATATTCGAGCGTCCCTTCGGCCTTGCTGTGCAGCGTCAGCCAGGGTTCGTCGAAAGCGTGCGCCACGTGATGATAGAATTCGCGGTACTGGTCGGCGGTGATCTCCGACCGCGGCCGCGTCCAGAGCGCGGCCGCGGTGTTGAGCGTATCCTCCTTGCCGTCGGCCGCGAGCCGGATAGGCAGCGCGATGTGATCGGAGTAGGTCTTGACGATCTGCCGCAACCGCACCGGCTCGGCATACTCCGTCGCATCGGCCAGCAGGTGGAGGATGATGGTGGTGCCGCGCCCGGCCTTCTCGGCGGGCTCGACGGTGAACTCGCCCTTGCCGTCGGAGGTCCAGCGCCAGGCCTGCTCCTCGCCGGCCTTGCGCGCGACCACCTCGACGTGGTCCGCGACCATGAAGGCGGAATAGAAGCCCACGCCGAACTGGCCGATCAGCGACATGTCCTTGCGCTGGTCGCCGGAAAGCTGCTGCACGAAGCGGGCGGTGCCGGAGCGCGCGATGGTGCCGAGATTTTCCACCAGCTCGTCATGGTTCATGCCGATGCCGTTGTCGGCAATGGTGAGCGTCCGCTGCGCCTTGTCCGGGGTCAGCACGACCTTGATCTCGGGGTCGTCGGCGATCAGCCCCGGCTCGGTCAGCGCCAGGTAGCGCAGCCGGTCGCAGGCGTCGGAGGCATTCGAGATCAGCTCGCGCAGGAAGATCTGCTTCTCGCTGTAGAGCGAATGGGCGACGATGTCGAGGAGGCGGCTGACTTCCGCCTGGAAGCTTCTTTTTTCTTGCGGCATGGCTCGCGTCGGGGTTGGTCGGGCTGGCGCAGAGATATGCAGGCTCGCGGCCCGTTGCAAGGGCCGATTGCCGTGCAATGACCGGGCGGGAGGGCGTGTTAGACTGGCCGTCCGACCAAGGGGGCGGCGCGTCCATGAGCTATGTCCAGAAGGTGCTGTTGCCGGGCGAGCAGGTGGTCTACGAGACCGGGCTGCACTGGCTGGTCTATGGCCGGGCCATCCTTGCCCTCCTCGCCGCCGCGGCGCTTGCGGCGGGCTCGCTCTATGCCCCGTCCGACGCGGCGCCGGCGCTGCGGATCCTGGCCGCGCTGATGGCGCTGCTCGGGCTGCTGCTGTCGCTGGCCGCGGCGGTGCGCCGCGCCGGGACCCAGCTCGCGGTCACCGACCAGCGGGTGCTGTTCAAGCGCGGCATACTGGCCCGCCACACCATCGAGATGAACCGCTCCAAGGTCGAAAGCGTCGATGTCGACCAGTCGCTGTCCGGCCGGCTCTTCGGTTATGGCACGGTGACCCTGCGCGGCACCGGCGGCTCGCTCGAGCCGATGGCGATGATCGGCGATCCGCTTACGGTGCGCAGCCACATCACCGCCGAGCCGGTGCGGCACCGTTCCTCGGGCGCCGGCACCGGATAGCGGCAGGCCGGTCCCGGGCCGGCGTTTCGGCTTGCCTTTGCCGCCGCCACCCCCAATTCTTGACCTATGGGCTTCTTGCGTTCCGCCCCGCGCGTTCTTGCCGTCCTCGGCCCTACCAATACGGGCAAGACTCACCTAGCCATCGAACGCATGCTCGGTCATGCAACCGGCATGATCGGCTTCCCGCTGCGCCTGCTGGCGCGCGAGAATTACGACCGGGTGGTGCGGATCAAGGGCGTCCGCGCCGTGGCGCTGATCACCGGCGAAGAGAAGATCGTCCCGCCCAACCCCGCCTATTTCGTCTGCACCGTCGAATCGATGCCGCTCGACCGGCCGGTCGAATTCCTCGCCGTGGACGAGATCCAGCTCTGCGGCGATGCCGAGCGCGGCCACGTCTTCACCAACCGCCTGCTGGTGGCGCGGGGTCTTTCCGAGACCATGTTCCTCGGCGCCGATACCATCAGGCCGCTGCTGCGCCGCCTGGTGCCGGAGGCCGAGTTCGTCGGCCGGCCGCGCTTTTCCACGCTGCGCCATCTCGGGCCCAAGAAGCTGACGCGGCTGCCGCCGCGCAGTGCCGTGGTCGCCTTCGCGGTGGCCGACGTCTTCGCCCTGGCCGAGCTGATCCGCCGCCAGCGCGGCGGTGCGGCGGTGGTGCTGGGCGCGCTCAGTCCGCGCGCGCGCAACGCCCAGGTGGCGATGTTCCAGTCGGGCGAGGTCGACTACCTCGTCGCCACCGACGCTATCGGCATGGGCCTCAACATGGATCTCGACCATGTCGCCTTCGCCCGGCTGGTCAAGTTCGACGGTCAGGCGCCGCGCCGGCTCGCTCCGGCCGAGATCGCCCAGATCGCCGGCCGCGCCGGCCGCCACATGAGCGATGGCACCTTCGGCACCACCGCCGAGCAGGGCGAGATGGAGCCGGAGCTGGTGGAGGCGGTCGAGAACCACCGCTTCGACCCCCTGACGCGGCTCTACTGGCGCAACGCGCGGCTCGACTACGGCTCGCCGGCGGCGCTGCTGCGCAGCCTCGAACAGCGCCCGCCGGCGCCGGGGCTGGTGCCGGCGCGCGAGGCGGATGACCACCTCGCGCTGCGCAGCCTGGCGCGGCAGGGCGAGATCGCCGAGCGGGCGCGCCATCCGGCGGCGGTGCGCCTGCTCTGGGAGGTCTGCCAGATCCCGGATTTCCGCAAGGTGATGAGCGACACCCACGCGCGCCTCCTGGGCCAGATCTACCGCCATCTGTCCGGCCCGCAGGAACGGCTGCCCACCGACTGGGTGGCGGCGCAGGTGCAGCGCCTCGACCGGTTCGACGGCGACATCGACGGGCTGATGACGCGCATCGCCCACATCCGCACCTGGACCTATATCGCGCATCGCCCGGACTGGCTCGCCGGCGCCGCGCAGTGGCAGGAGCGGGCGCGCTCGATCGAGGACAAGCTCTCCGATGCCTTGCACGACCGCATCACGCAGCGCTTCGTCGACCGCCGCTCCGCTTTTCTGATGCAGCGGCTCGCCGCCGATGAGGAACTTCTGGCCTCGGTCAGCCATGGCGGCGAGGTCAAGGTCGAGGGCCATTACGTCGGGCGGCTCGAGGGATTCCGCTTCGTGCCCGATCCCGACGCCGGCGGTAGCGCCGCCAGGACGCTGCTCGCCGCCGCCAACCGCGTGCTGCGCGGCGAGATCGCCGTCCGCGCCCGGCGGCTCGCCGCGGCCGCGGATGCCGAGTTCAGCCTGGCCGAGGATGGCGGCCTGTGCTGGCGCGGCGGCGCGGTCGGGCGGCTGCTGCCCGGCGACAGCGCGCTGTCGCCGCGGGCGGAGGTTCTGCCGGGCGATTTCCTCGACGGCGAGCTGCGCGACGGCGTGCGGCGGCGGCTGTCCGAATTCCTGCGCGTCGCGATCGCGCGCGGGCTGCAGCCGCTGTTTCGCGCGCGGGCGGCCGATCTGTCGGGCGCGGCGCGCGGCCTTGTCTTCCAGCTCGGCGAGGCGCTCGGCAGCCTGCCCGCCGCCGCCGCCGCCGGCCAGCGCGCGGCGCTGAGCGGCGCCGACCGCCAGGCCTTGGCGCGGCTCGGCCTGCGCTTCGGGACCGAGACGGTCTATATCGACGCCTTGCTGAAGTCGCGCGCGGCGGCCCTGCGCGGCTTGCTCTGGGCGGTGTGGCGCGGCGAAGTGGTGCCCGCCGTGCCGCCTCTGGGCGCGTCGCGCGTGGCCGCGGTGTCTGCCGAGGCTTACGCGGCGATGGGCTGGCGCGTGCTCGGCCCGCGCGTGCTGCGCGTCGACCGCGTCGAGCGCCTGGCGGCCGCGGCGCGGCGCCTGGCGCGGCAAGGCCCGTTCGGCGCGACGCCGGCGCTGGCGCAGCTCGCCGGCGCCTCGCTTGAGGATCTCGCACAGATGCTGCCGGAGCTGGGCTATCGCGCCGTGCTGGGCGAGGGCGGCGTCAGCTTCCATGCCCGGCCGCGCCGCGCCGGCGAGACGCGGCCGGGCAACGCCGCGCGCCGCCGGCAGCACGGCGCGGCGGCGGAGCCTGTTGACGGGCCGTTCGCCAAGCTGAAGGAGTTGCGGCTGGCACGATGAGCGGGTTGCGCCTCGACAAATGGCTCTGGTTCGCGCGCTTCGCCCGGACGCGCTCGCTGGCGGCGCGGTTGTGCAGCGACGGCGCCGTCGCCATCGACGGCGTAGCGGTGCTGAAGCCCGGCCACCCCGTGCGTATCGGCGATGTCCTCACCCTGCGCCAGGGCCGAATGCAGCGCGCGGTCACCGTGCTGGCGCTGGCCGAGCGCCGCGGCTCGCCGAGCGAGGCGCGACGGCTCTACGCCGAGTCTGCGCCGCCGCTGCCGCTCGGGGCGGCCGAGCGCGCGCAATGGGTTCCGCTGATCGAGAAGTGAGCGCCGCGCCGCGATCTCTCAGGCGGCGCCGTCGGCCAGCGCCCAGGCCGCTTCGGCGAGCAGGCGCGCCTTGACGCCGCGATCGAGGGCGCCGGGCGAGCTGACATTGCCGTCGAGCCCGCGCTTGTAGACGCCCTGCGAGATCGCGGCGAGGCGGAACAGCGACAGCACCAGCCAGAAGCGCCAATCGGCGATACCGTCGCGGCCGCTGCGTCGGCAATAATCGGCGAGGTAGCGCTCCTCGCCCGGAATCCCGTATCCATCGGCGAGCGCCATGAGGTCGCCGCGCTGGCCGTCCGGCACGTGCCAGGGCAGGCAGTTATAGGCGAGATCGGCCAGCGGATGGCCGAGCGTGCCGAGCTCCCAATCGACGATCGCGAGTATCCGCGGCTCCCGCGGATGCCAGATCATGTTTTCGAGACGGAAATCGCCATGCACGATCGCCGTCTCGTCCGTCGCCGGCAGGTGCTGCGGCAGCCAGCGCGCGAGCTGCTCCATCGCCGGGACGTCGTCGGTTCTGCTCGCGTCGTATTGGCGGGTCCAGCGGCTGATCTGGCGTTCGGCGTAACCGCCGGCCTTGCCGTAATCGCCGAGTCCCAGCGCCTGGTAATCGACGCGGTGCAGCCGCGCCAGCGCCGCGTTCATCGCGTCATAGATGGCGGCGCGCTCCGCCGGCGCGCTTTCCGGCAGCGCGTAGGTGCGGAAGACGCGGCCCTCGACATGCTCCATGATGTAGAAGGGCTGGCCGATCACCGCGGCGTCCTCGCACAGCGCGTAGGTGCGCGCCACCGGCACGTCGCTGCTCGCCAGCGCAGAGATCACCTTGAATTCGCGCTCGACCGCATGCGCCGAGGGCAGCAGCTTGCCCGGCGGCTTCTTGCGCAGCACCAGCCGCCGCCCGGCGCCGTCTTCGAGCATGAAGGTCGGGTTCGACATGCCGCCGTGGAATTGCGCCACGCGCAGCGGCGGTGCGAAGCCCGCGACGCGTTGCTGCATGAAGCGCCCGAGCGCCGTCTCGTCGAAGCGATGCTGCGGCAGCACCGCGATGACGTCGGCGGTGGAGGAGATCGTGGCCGCGCAGCTCATGCCGCGGCCGCCGAGCGCCGGGCCGGATCCGTCCGATGGCGCTCGATCCGGTCTTGCAGGCTGATCGTTTTCATCTTGCTCCGCCCAGCTTTTGTTCTTGCCACAGTCATGGCAGCGGCGGCGGTGCGGCGCAAGCGCCGGACAACAGTTCAGTCGCGCTCCTCCAGCGCCTGGGCGCGCAGCTCCAGCTCGATGGCAATCTCGAGCAGCCGGGGCGACAGGTCGGTGTCGTAGGCTGCGGCCAGCTCGCGGAATTGCCGGGCCTTCTTTCGCAAATAGCGAATTTCCTCGCTGCGATCTGCCATCGTCTGCCGCCTCCTCGGTTGCGTCCGATGGAGAGACAACACGATGCCGCGAGCGAAGCTTCCGTAAGTCACGGCAACATTTATCGAAATCACGGCAACGCTTGTCCCGCGATCTGTAACAACACGGCGCTGTCCGGGCGCGGTCGGCCGCGTTTGCACCGTTCTGCCGTGATTGTTGCGCTCCGTTGCGCCGCGGCCATGAGGATGGCGCATGGCGACGTTCGTTGCCTGCGTCCAATACCCGCATCGCGGCGGTGTCCGCCTTGCCAAGCCGGCAGCGTCGTGGCACGGTCGCGCCCCGCCAATCCGGGAGGAGCGAATGGTGGATATCGGTGCGCGTGATTTCGTGCTGGGCGTGGTGGGAGCGGGCGCGATGGGGTCGGGCATCGCGCAGGTGGCGCTCACCGGCGGTCTTGCGGTGCGCCTGACCGACGCCGATGCGGCACAGCTCGAAAAGGCGCGGACCGCGCTCTTCCGGCGCCTCGACCGGCTCGCCGAGAAGGGCGAGGCCAAGCCCGATCAGGTGGCGGCGGCGAAGGCGCGGCTCACCCTCGTCGCCGAGGTCGGAGACCTCGCCCCCTGCGGCGTCGTCATCGAGGCGATCGTCGAGCGCCTCGACGTCAAGCGGACGCTGTTCCGCGCGCTCGAGGCGGTGCTGACGGAGGACGCGATCATCGCCTCCAACACGTCGTCGATCCCCATCGCCGCCATCGCGCAGGCGTGTCGCGTGCGCGGGCGCATCGCCGGCATGCATTTCTTCAACCCGGTGCCGCTGATGCGGCTGGTGGAGATCATCGCCGCCGCCGATACCGACGCGCCGGTGGTGGAGGCGCTGGCCGCGCTCGGCCGGCGCATGGGCCGCACGCCGGTTACGGCGAAGGACGCGCCCGGATTCCTCGTCAATCTCGGCGGCCGCGCCTATTACCAGGAAGCGCTGCACCTGCTGCAGGAAAGCGTGGCGTCGCCGGAGGACATCGATCTCGTGATGCGCGACTGCTGCCATTTCCGCATGGGCCCGTTCGAGCTGATGGACCTCACCGGCATGGATGTGAATTATCCGGTCGGCGAGATCGTGCATAAGGGTTACTGGTACGATCCGCGCCTGAAATCGACGCCGCTGCACGAGAGCCTTTATCTCGCCGGCCGCTATGGCCGGAAGACCGGGCAGGGATTCTATCGCTACGATGCCGAGGGCAGAAAGATCGCGGCGCCGGCGCCACGGCCAGCGACGGCCGCGCCGGCACGGGTGATCCTGCCGCAGCCGGTCGAGGGGCTGGTGGCGCTTGCGGTCGCCGCCGGCGTCGAGACCCACGCGCCCGATGACGGTGCGAGCCCGATCCTGGTGGCGCCCTGGGGCGAGGATTGCACCGCGATCGCGCTGCGGCTCGGCCTCGATGCGCGGCGCACGGTGGCGATCGATCTCGCTCACGACACGAGCAAGCGCGTCACGCTGATGACCGCGCCGGGCGCCGATCCCGCCGCCGCCGAAGCCGCGGCCGCACTCATCGCCGCCGCCGGACGCGCAGTGACGCGCATCAAGGACAGCCCCGGCTTCATCGCCCAGCGCATCACAGCGATGATCGCCAATCTCGGTGCCGAGATGGCGCAGATGGGACTTGCCAGCCCCGGCGACATCGACCAGGCGATGCAGCTCGGCCTCAACTACCCGCAGGGGCCGCTGGCGCTCGCCGACCGGCTCGGCATCGTGCGCACCTACGAGATCATGTGCCGGCTCTACGAGACCATCGGCTCCGACCGCTATCGCCCGAGCCTGTGGCTGCGCCGCCGCGCGCTGCTGAACCTGCCCGCCGCGACGCCGGCCTAGGCGATCAGGCGCTGCACAGCTTCCAGGGCCCGTCGTCGAGATGGATGTGGTTGCGATGGTCGCGGTTCGAGTCGGGGGTGAGGACGACGCTGAAGCGGCGGCAGGCGCGGCGCGCCAGCGCGTGCAGGAATCGGCTCTTGGCGCCCTGGCCATGCCAGTCGCGCTCGACCGCGATCGTCGTGCCGTCCTCGAGCTCGAAGCCGGCGAGATCGATGGCGCGGCCCGAGGCGTGCTCGCTCCAGCGCCGACCGTTGCCGGTGTCGCGGCGACAGGCGTAGGTGCCGAAATGGCGCAGCTGCCGCACCCCCTGGCCGAAGCGGGCGCGCGCCAGCGGCTGGACATCCTCGCGGATGAAGGCGTCGAGCCGGAGTGCGAAGGCGCAGCCCACCACGCCCGGCTGGTTCCAGGCGATGCCCGTCGCGCCGACCCGCACCGGCGTGTCGACGGCGCAGGCGTCGACGCTTGCCGGCTGCGCGGCGAGGGCGTAGCTCACGCCCGCCTGGTCGAGTCGGGCGAGGCAGCGCTCTCCGGCCTCGCGGGGCGGGACGGGCGGCGGGGCGGCACAGCCGGCGAGGAGCGCCGGCAGAACCAGACCCAAGGCGTAAAGGTTAAATCGCATCGGGGTGACAGAATCACGGCTTGGTACGCGGCCGCAATGGTTTTCGCCGCTTGCGCCCGCGACGGCGGTCGGCGAGGATCGATCCCAGATGATCCTTCGCCTGCGTGCCTGTCATGTCTGACGCCGCCGAACCTGCGACCGCCTTCGCCGGCGCACGGGTGGTGATCACCGGCGGTCTCGGCTTCATCGGCTCGACGCTGGCGCTGCGGCTGGCCGAGCTGGGCGCCGATCTGCTGCTGATCGACAACCTCTGTCCCGACTATGGCGGCAACCTGTTCAACGTCGCGCCGATCCGCGACCGCGTCTCGATCGAGATCGCCGATATCCGCGACGTGCGGGGGATGCGGGCGCTGCTCGGCGGCTGCCGCTATTTGTTCAATCTCGCGGCCCAGACCAGCCACATGGACTCGATGACCGATCCCGAGACCGATCTCGCGATCAACTGCCGCGCCCAGCTGACCCTGCTCGAGGCGTGCCGCGACATCTGCCCCGAGGCGCGCGTCGTCTATGCCAGCACGCGGCAGATCTACGGCCGCCCGCACTACCTGCCGGTCGACGAGAAGCATCCGCTCCATCCGGTCGACGTCAACGGCGTCAACAAGATGGCCGGCGAGGCCTATCACATCCTGTTCCATGACGTTTACGGCGTCCGCGCCACCGCCTTGCGCCTCACCAACACTTACGGGCCGCGTATGCGCATCAAGGACGCGCGCCAGACCTTCGTCGGCGTCTGGCTGCGCGCCGTGCTCGAGGGCCGTCGGTTCGAGGTCTGGAATGGCACGCAGCTGCGCGACCTGACCTATGTCGACGATGCCGTCGAAGCCTTCCTGCTGGCGGCGCTCGCGCCGGCGGCCGAAGGGGCGGTGTTCAACATCGGCGGCGATTGCCTGCGCCTCGCCGCGCTGGCCGACGCGGTGGTCGCGGCCAATGGCGGCGGCGGCTTCGAGACGCGCGACTTTCCGGCGGAGCGCAAGCGCATCGACATCGGCGACTACTACGCCGATGATACCGGGTTTCGCGAGCTCACGGGGTGGCGGCCGCGGGTCGCCGCTGCGGAAGGGCTGCGCCGCTCGCTCGACTATTTCCGCACCCATCTCGCCGAGTACCTGTGATCCCGCAGGCCGATCCCAGAGCCGGATACCTCGCGCAGCGCCGCGAGATCGACGCGGCCATCGCCCGCGTGCTCGAGGGCGGCCGCTATATCCTGGGCGAGGAGGTGGCGGGGTTCGAGCGCGCCTTCGCCGACTATATCGGGGTCGGCCACGGCGTGGGTGTCGGTAGCGGCACCGACGCGCTGGTGCTGGCGCTCCGAGCGATCGGCGTCGGGCCGGAGGACTACGTCGCGACGGTCTCGCACACCGCGGTGGCGAGCGTGGCGGCGATCGAGCTGGCCGGCGCCAGACCGCTGCTGATCGACATCGATCCCGCAAACTTCACGCTCGATGCCGCGGAGCTGGCGCGGGTGCTGGCCTCGCCGCCCGGCCGCATCGCCGCGGTGGTGCCGGTGCATCTCTACGGCCAGCCCGCCGATCTCGACGCCATCCTGCCGCTGGCGCGCCGCCACGGCGTGCGCGTCATCGAGGATTGTGCGCAGAGCCACGGTGCGCGGCTGGGCGCAGGCCGGACCGGCAGTTTCGGCGACCTCGCCGCCTTCAGCTTCTATCCCACCAAGAATCTCGGCGCGCTCGGCGACGGCGGCATGGCGGTGACCGGCGACGACGCGCTGGCCGAGCGGCTCAGGGCGCTGCGCGAATATGGCTGGCGCGAGCGCTATGTCAGCGACGTCCCCGGCGCCAATTCGCGCCTCGACGAATTGCAGGCGGCGGTGCTGCGGGTCAAGCTCGGCCGGCTCGAATCCTGCAACGCGCGGCGCGCGGCGCTGGCCGCCGCCTATGATCGCGGCCTTGCCGGGCTCGATCTCGGCCTGCCGGCGCGCCGCGCCGGGGCGAGCCACGTCTTCCATCAGTATGTGATCCGCGCGCCGGCGCGCGATGCCCTGCGCCAGCGCCTCGCCGCGCGCGGCATCGGCACGACGATCCATTATCCCGTGCCGGTGCATCTGCAGCCTGCCTATCGCGGCCGGCTCGCGATCGGCCCCGCCGGCCTCGGCGAGAGCGAGCGTGCGGCGCGCGAGGTGCTGAGCCTGCCGCTCTATCCCGAGCTCGGCGATGAGGCGTTGGCCGCGGTGGTGGCGGCGCTGCGGGAGCTGGCGTGACCGCGCCGCCGCTCGGCTTTCGCCTCTGGCTGCGCACGGCGCTGCTTGCCGCCTCGGCGCTGCTCCCGGCCGCCGCCAGCGCCGCCGACAAGGCGCCGCTGCCCATCGTGTTCGTCCCGGGCAACGGCGATTCGGCGGCGGTGTGGATGACGACCATCTGGCGCTTCGAATCGAACGGCTATCCCGCCGATCGGCTGCAGGCGATCGATTTCCGCCATCCGCTCGCGGCCGACCGCTATGACGTGCCGCAGCCCGGCCATTCCACGGTGGGCGAAGAGACGCAGCAGCTCGCCGCGGCGGTCGCCGCGGTGGAAAAGCGTCTGCATGCGTCGAAGGTGATCCTCATCGCGCATTCGCGCGGCGGCAATATCGTGCGCAACTACCTGAAGAATGCCGGCGGCGCCGCGCATGCCGCCATCGCCATCCTGTGCGGTACGCCCAATCACGGCGTCCTGGTTTCGGACACGGTGCTGGTCGGCAGCGAGTTCAACGGTGCCGCGCCCTTTCTGCGCGACCTCAACGCCGGTCCGCAGGAGGTGGTGCCGGGGGTGCGCTTCATGACCGTCCGCAGCGACGGCAACGACAAATACGCCCAGCCCGACGGCCGTTTCCTCGGCCTGCCGGCGCTTGCCACCGGGATCGGCTCCGAGGGGCCGGCGCTCAACGGCGCGAGCAACGTCGTCGTCGCGCATGCCGATCATCGCGAGACCGGCTTCGGCCGCGAGGCCTTCGCACAGATGTACCGCTTCATCACCGGGCACGAGCCCCGGACCCGTGACGTGCTGCCGGAGAAGACGGTGACGCTGGACGGCAAGGTGAGCGCGTTCGAGGCGGGGATGCCGACCAATATCGGCGTCGCCGGCGCCGTGGTCGAAGTCTACAAGGTATCGTCCGAAACCGGCGAGCGCATCGGCAACGCGCTGCTGCGCAGGGTTACCGGCGAGGACGGTCAGTGGGGTCCGCTTAAACTCGAGCCCAAGGCGCATTACGAATTCATCCTCGCCGTGCCCGGCTTCCCGGTCACCCATATCTATCGCTCATCTTTTCCGCGCTCGAGCCGCTATGTCGATCTGCGCCCGCAGCTGCTGTCGAAGGAGGACCGCGACGCGGGCGCGGTCGTCTATATCAGCCGGCCGCGCGGCTATTTCGATCTCGGCCGCGATCACATCCTGCTCGACGGCGCGCCGCCGCCGGAAATCGCCCCGGGCGTGCCGAGCATCTCGACGGCCCGAATTGGCCTGCCGGCCGAGCCGCAGCGGACGGTAACGGCGGTGTTCAACCGCGAGCACATCGCGGTGCGCATCTGGCCGATCAAGGACGACCAGGTCAGCGTCGCCGAATTCACCTGGTGAGGCGCGCGGCTCAGGTCGGCGCGATGGCGTCGCTCTGCGCGGCGCTCACCGCCGATCGACTTTCGCCACCTTGAATTCCAGTTCGCGCAGCCGCCGCGCCAGTTGAGCCACCGCCGGCGCATGCTCCAGCTTGGCCAGCTGCTCGGCCAGCCGTGCCACTTCCTTCTCCAGGCTCTGGACTTTCTCCGCCAGCGCGCTCAGCTCGTTTTCGGCCATGTCCGGTTCCTCCCGGGAAAGCAGGGCGCGCCCTCACGCCTGATGCAGCAGCACGATCCCCACCGCGATGAAGGCGATGCCGGCGACCTGCGGCAGGCCCAACGGCTCGCCCCAGGCGTAATGCGCGATCAGCGCCACGGCAATGTAGCTGAAGGAGACGCTGGGAAAGGCGAGGCTGATCGGTATTTTTCGGATGGCGAGGATGTAGAGCACGGCGGCGAACCCGTAGATCCCGAGGCCGACGAGGGTAGAGGGATCGAGGAATTGGCCCATGACGTCTGCGCCGCGCGCCGCGCCGGCCTTGAGCAGCACCTGGCCGAGGATGCCGCACAGGATGGCGGCGACCAGGGCGGCGTAATAGGGCAGCAGTGCCGGCATCAGCGTCGCATCGCCAGCGTGCCGATCCGGTCGTCGGGTTGGCGCAGCTGGTGCGTGGCGCTCAGCGTCACGTCCTTGACCACGGATTGCGGCTTGCGGTTGGCGGTGAGGTAGAGCCGGCCGAGATATTCGCCGATGAGGCCGAGCATGGTGAGCTGTACGCCCGAGAGCAGCAGCACCGCCACCGCGATCGAGGCCCAGCCCGGCGGCGTCTGGTCGAACAGCGCCTCCAGCACCACCCAGATCGCGCCGAACAGCCCGGTCAATCCCAGCAGGAAGCCGCCGAAGGTGGCGAGCCGCAGCGGCATGACCGAGAAATTGACCACCATGTTGAGCCACAGCCGCACCAGCCGGCGCAGGGTGTAGTTGCTGCGGCCATGGGTGCGCGGCAGATGCTGCACCTCGAGCCGGCCGAGCGATTGCGTCACCTGCAGGATGAGGCCGTCGAGATAAGGAAAGGGCCCTTCGTAGCGCGTGATCTCGCGGACGACGAAGGCGCTGAGGCAGCGGAAGCTCGAGAGGTAGAGGCCCTTGGGCTTGTCGAGCAGCCAGTCGGCGACGCGGTTGGTGAAGCGGCTGCCGAGATTGCGCCAGAAGGCGTGCTTCTTCTGCGCGTAATAGGTGTAGACCGCCTCCTTGCCGCTGGATTGCGCGTATTCCAGCAGGCGCAGCACCTCCGAGGGAGGGTTCTGGAGATCATCGTCCATGGTGATGACATGCGCGCCGGCGGCATGGCGCAGCCCGGCCATGACGGCGTTGTGTTCGCCGAAATTGCGCGACAGATTGACCAGCGTCAGCGGCACCCGCGCGCGCGCCAGCAGGCTCTGGCAGACGGCGAGGCTGTCATCGGGGCTGCAATCGTTCACCAGCACGATCTCATGGCCGCCCGGCACCTCGAGGCCCTCCAGCGCCGCGACGAGATCGCCGACGCTGCCGGCGCCGTTGTAGACGGGGATGACGATGCTGAGGGCGGGCGTTGCGTTCATGGCTTCACCGCGACGGCCAGGATCGAGCCGCCGAAAGGCAGGGACAGCCCGGCGCCAAGCAGGCGCCGCTCCAGCGCGACGACCGCGCCGAACACTCGCTCCACCGGCGCCGGCAGCAGCTCGACGTCGCTCGCCCCGGCGCGGCGCCACAGCTTGCGCCGGAGCACCATGAGGGGGAAGAGGAAGCCGTTCCAGTAGCGGGCGCGGATGCGGGCGAAGCCGGCCTCGGCGAGGCGCCGGCGCAGCTCGGCGCGGCCGTAGCGGCGGGCATTGCCGACCGCGTCGTCATGCGCCGAAGCGAGCCAGCGATAGGCCGGCAGGTTGAGCACCAGCAGGCCGCCGGGCTTGAGGCAGCGGCGGAAGCCGGCGAGCGCCTGCGCCTCGTCGACGCCGCGATGGCAGAGCACGTCGGCGCTGAGCACGGCATCGAAGCTGTCCGCGGCGAAAGGCAGCCGGTCGACCGAGCCGATGGCGAGCAGCGCGCCGCTCTTCTCGCGCGCCAGAAGCGCTGCGCCGGCATCGATCTCGAGTCCGACCAGCGCCGCCTCGGGCAGCGCCGCCGCCAGCCGCGCCAGCAGCCCGCCCGTGCCGCAGCCGGCATCGAGCAGCCGGCGCCGCGCCGGCGCTTCGGCGAGCGCCGCCAGCAGATGGGCATGGAGGCCGCGGAACCACCACATCCGCTCCTCCGCCGCCGCCAGCCGGACATATTCGCCGCGCTCCACGCCGTCGGCCTACTTGCGGCCGGCGAGTAGGCGCGCCTGCGCCTGCTGCGCCAGCGCGCCGCGCCGGTCGATGACCTCGGAGAGCACCGTGCCCATCCGCTCGACGCGATAGATGACCTTGCCGGGCAGCGAGTTCTGGCAATTGTCCTTGGTGAAGGCGATGAAGAACTGCGCCTTTTCATGCGTCCAGGTATAGATGAAATTGCTCGGAAAGTAATAGGCGGCCGAATTAGGCGGCCCGCAGACCGCGACGGTGAAATCGTGGTTCATGAAGTCGGCGCCGTACTCGGCGCGCAGATGGTCTTCCAGCGCGCCGACCGCCTCGGCGTAGGAATTGGCCCAATAGTCGAGCTTGAACAGCCCGGCCGCGCCTTCGACGCCGCCGATGAAGCCGTTGTAGTAGACGTACTCGTCGGGATGCAGCCGCGCCATGATGGCGATGTGGAACAGGGCGTAAAGCGCCAGCACGCCATAGGCGTAGCCGCGCTGCGGCAAACGCTGGAGCCGGTCGAGGGCGCGGTCGGCGAGCGCCGCGGCGAGCGCGGCGATGAGCGGCAGCACGAAGATGAAATGCCGCATGCCGTCGAACAGCACCGCCTTGATCGCCACCGCATAGGCGACGGGAAAGACGATGGCGAATCCCAGCATGAAGAACTGCAGCGTCGGCACGCGCGCCAGCGTCCGGCGGCGGCGCCAGAGGACGGCGAGGGCGACGATGGGCGATGCCGCCAGCAGCAGCAGGATCAGCTCCGGCAGGGCCAGCACGATGTAGGTCGGCAGATAGACCCAGGGCAGGTCGGAGGCGGGGAAGTAGCGGCCGGCGAAGAGCGTGCGGAAGGGGAATATCTCGTGCGAGAAATAGCGCAGCGTCTGCAGCGGATGGCTGAACGGCGCCTGCTGCGCCCAGGGCCAGAACAGCAGCATCACCGGATAGGCCAGCGCCACCGCCGGCAGCAGCACCCGCCAGGCGCCCGTCCAGCCGGCGGCGAAACCGGCGGCGAGGCGCCGCGTCTCCAGCGCGCGCCACAGCGCGAAGAGCAGCAGGGCCAATCCGAGATAGCCGAACAGCAGCAGCCCGCCGACGCGCACGCCGAGCGCGAGGCCGGCGGCGGCGCCGAATTTCGCCACCAGCCGTCCGCGCGGCTGCGGCAGTTCGGGGACGATGCGCATCAGGTAGTAGATCGCCCAGACCATGCCGACCGCGAAGGGCACGTCCTTCGGGTTGTTGAACATCTGGCCGTAGTAGTTGGGCGTGAGCAGCAGGAAGAGCGCGGCGAGAAAGCCGGCGCGCGGCCCCATCAGCACGCGGCCGAGCTTCCAGGTGCCGATGATGCCGACGACGCCGACGATGCCGTTGAGGAGATGACGCGTCTCGTAGAGGCCGAAAGGCGAGATCTTGTCGAGCAGCGCCGCGGTGAGGTCGAAGGCCGCGCCGTAATTGTAGAGGTCGCCCCACCGGAAGGCGCGGAGATCGTGAAAGAAGGAGAGGTAGTAATCGAGGACGAAGAAGCCGTACCAGCTGTGCACGTCCTCGTCCCAGGTGACGCCGTAATCGGTGAAGGTGACGACGACCAGCGCCGCGGCGCCGACGAACAGCCCGAGAGCCAACCGGTCCCAGAGCGGCAGCGCGACGCGCGGAGGCGATGTGCGTGTCGAATCGCCGGCGATGCCTCTTGCTCCGATCATCCGAGCCCCGCCTCGGCCAGCAGCCCGGAGATAACGGCGTCGCTGCCGAAATATTCCGCCGCCAGCATCCGCGCGGCGCGGCTGTGGCGGGGGTAGTCGGCGTTGACCGCGTCGACCGCCGCCTCCGCCTCCTCGGGACCGGTGAATTCGAACAGGCCTTCGCCGACCGGGTAGAAGCGGCTGAATCCCGTCTTCATCGTGATCACCGGCCGGCCGGCGGCGAGGTAGCAGACGCTGCGGTCGCTGAACCAGCCGCTGTTGGGGCGGACATAGATGTCCTTGGCGACGGTAAACTCGCCGCGCGAGCCGCAGATGAACCGGGCGTAGCTCTCCATGCTGGCCGAGACCGGGCGCGGATCGACCAGCCGCCAGCCCTGCCCTGCGACCTCCGCCTCGACCTCCGGCGTCGGCGGCAGCATCGCCATGGTGAAGCATTGCGGGCGGCGCCGCGGCAGGTCGAGGAAGCGCAGGAAATTGACGTGCTTCGACCAGACATAGGTCTCGCCGCCGAAGGCGATGTTCTTGCCCTTGTTCTCCCAGGTGGCGATGGTCGAGAAGCAGTCCGGTGCCTCGGCGTCGGTGGGCCATTCATCGAGCACCACCGGCGGCCGCGTCGGCTTCCACGGGACGCCGCACAGCGGCACGATCCAGCCGGGGCCGCCGACATTCTCGCCATAGGTGAAGAAATCCGTGTGCGCGTCGAGATAGGCGCGCGTCGCGGGATCGGCGCCGGCGTATTTGATCTGCTCGTAGACCGGATCCGTGTCGATCATCAGCCGGCGCGGACAGGCCATGTGCTCGTCGCGCAGCCGGACCGCGCCGCAGAGATTGAGGAGCGCGTCGCTCTCGCGGTAGAGCCGCACGACCGCGTCGCGCGACAGCCCGTGATAGACGTCGTTGATCGCGTCCCAATAGGCCCAGCGCCCGCCGAGCCCATAGCGCTCCATCATGCGCCGGACGCAATCGACATTGTAGGCGCAGTCCATCACCACGCTGTTGCGGCGGGGGTCGTAGGGGTTGGCGCCGTGATCCTCGACGTACCAGGCCTCGTAGCCGAGCCGTTCGAGGCCGAGGATGTAGTGCATGGCCTGCCAGGCGATGCCGGCAAGCGGCATCTGGCCGGCGAAATGCAGCACGACGATACGGCCACGCGAAGCCAAGGACAGCGTTTCCCCACGCGAAATTGGCCGGACAATAGCCGGGACATCGTGGCGATTCCATGGCCGCCGCGGCGGGCAACTCCTAGGGCGGCTCGGGCGGGCAGGGCTGCTTCTGGCTGTCGAGAAAGTCGTTCACCGACGCCTCGGCCGAGCGGAACTCGCCGGACAGCACGCCGAGGCCGCGGCTGCGCCAATACTTGACGTAGGCGTCCGGCAGCTGGGGCCCGACATGGCGCGAGCAGACGCCATTGTCCTGGTTGAGGTTCCAGGCGTTGAACACCCGGTCGAGATAGTCGTTGCAGCGCTCGCGCGCCCCGCTCGGAGCACCGTTCTCGAGCGTCGCCGGCGCGGCGCAATCGGCATAGAGGCTACGCGCGGTCTTGTACTCCTGGGCCGCTGCGGCGCCGGTCCACAGCACCAGCAGCGCCGCGGCGGCAGCCAGAGCCTGCGCATAGGTCATGGCGAGGCTGCTCCGCTAATGCACGGCATCGTGCGGCAGATCTCGCTCGGTGATCGCGCCGTTGCTGCGGATGATGAGGGCGACGCGCCGGCCCGGCCCGGCGAGCGCGGTGCAGGTCCAGCTGCCGTCGCCCTGCTGCGCCAGCCCGTCGATCTCGAAATAGCCGCGATCGGCCACCATCTGGGCGATCTGCGCCCGCGACATCGGTTCCGAAACCATGTCGCTGCGCGGCGTCGGCGGCGGCCCGAACGCGCCCTCGTTCTGCGCCGAGGCGGCGACCGGCAGCACCAGCAGGCAGAGCGTCACGGCGAAGCGAAGCATTCTGGGCGGTCTCCCCCATTGACTTGGCGTGCGGGCGTTACGCCGGAGTGGTCGCATCATGAAAAATCTTTCATGACACGGGCGCGGATGTTGCGGTCGCAAGCCTTGCATAGATGTCGCCCGATGTCTCCCCTGGCGCTGGTGCGGTCAGCTCCGCCGCCATCGCCGCGGCCGAGCGCCAGCCCGCGAGGGGGAAGCGCATGCTCTCGCCGGGCGAGCGGTTGAAGCGGTAGTCGGCGAGCGCGTCAAGTCGCCGCAGCGCCGCCAGCGCCGCCTCGGGCGCCGCGGCGAGGTATTCGAAGGAGAGCGCCGGCAGCGGCTGCGACAGGCCGCGAAGCACCTCCGCCTCGAAGCCCTCGACATCGATCTTGCAGAAATCGGGCGCGCCGTGCGCGGCGATGAGCGTGTCGAGCGTGGTGACCCGCACGCGCCGCCGCTCGCGCCAGTCGGTGCCGGCGAAGCCCGCGCTTTCGGCCACCAGCGCGCGCCAATGCGGCGACAGCGACGCGACGGTGGGATTCCGCGGATCGATGGCGAGGTCGGCGTCGCCGGCCGCGGCACCGAGCGCGGCGCCGATCACGACGACGCGCGGGTTGCGGGCGAACAGCCGGCGCAGCACCGCGAGCGGCGCCGGCTGCGGCTCGACCGCCACGACGCGCCGCGCGCCCAGCGCCAGAAAATGGCCGGTGCGGTCGCCGAGATGCGCGCCGATGTCGAAGCAGAGCCCGCCCGGCGGCACGAAGGCGCGATAGAAGGCGCGGGCGCGGCGCCGTTGCAGCGGCCGGGCATGATAGATGGCGGCCGAGCGTGCCAGGCCGTAGCCGTGATCGACGAGATCGCGCAGCGAGCCCATATCCCTGTCCCCGACGGGACAGAGATAGCACGGCGCCGGGCATGCCGGTCACGCGGCTTGGTCGGGCCGTGGTCCGATATAGGCGGCGGCGGGGCGGATGAGCCGGCCGGTCTTCTGCTGCTCCAGCGCGTGCGCCAGCCAGCCGGCGCTGCGCGCCAGGGCAAAGACCGGAGTGAAGGCGTCGCGCGGCAGCCCCACCGCCTCGAGCAGCAGCGCGGTGTAGAATTCGACATTGGTCTCGATCGTCCGTCCCGGCTTGCTGCGCCGTAGCGCCGCGAGCGCGCGACGTTCGACCTCCTCGGCGAAGGCGATGCGACCGGCGGCCGGCCCGAGGCGGCGCAGCGCCGCCTGCAGCGCGTCGGCGCGCGGGTCGCGCCCGCGCCAGATGCGATGGCCGAACCCCATCAGCCGCTCGCCCCCTCCCAGTGCGCGCTCGAGCCAGGCGGCGATCCGGTCCGGCGCGCCGATCGCGTCGAGCATGTCGAGCACCGGCCCCGGCGCGCCGCCATGAAGCGGCCCGGTCAGCGCGCAATAGCCGCCGAGTACCGCGGCGGCGAGCGAGGCACGGGTCGAGGCGATGACGCGTGCCGCGAAGGTCGAGGCGGCGAGGCCGTTGTCGATCACCGTGGCGAGATAGGTGTCGAGCGCGGCGGCGAGCGTCGGCGGCGCTGGCGTGCCCGCCAGCATGCGCAGGAAATCCGCGGCCGTGGCGAGCGTCGGATCGGGTGCTACCGGCGGCTCGCCCCGGCGCGCCCGCAACAGGGCGGCAATGCCCACCGGCAGCGCCGCGGCGATGGCGTCAGGCGGGCTGTCCTCGGCGAGCGCGGCGAGGCATATCCGGACGCCCTCGACCAGCGGCCGCCCCTGCGCTGCGCCGAGCCAGCGCGGCAGCACCGCAAACGCCGCCTCCCGCGCCGCGCCGAAGCGCGCCAGGATCGCCGCCCGGCTCAACCGGTCGCCGGCAAAGCCTTCCCACAATAGCGCCGTGGCACCCTCATAGCCGTGCCGGGCGATGATGTCGGCGAGGTCGTGCCCGCGCAGCCACCAGATGCCGGCGCCGCCATCGACATGGATCAGCACCGTCTCCGCCGCCACCACCCCTTCGAGCCCCGGTGTCATCATCGCCTGCCTCCTCGGCCGTTCGCGGGCGATTCGGGCTTGACATCGATAGATTGTCAATATTGATTATATAATCAATATATGGCGGCTATGGCTGAAGGCTCGACCTATCTCACGGCGCGCGAGGCGGCGGCGGCGCTCGGGGTGCGGCCGCAGACGCTCTATGCCTATGTCAGCCGGGGCCTGATCCGCTCGGAGGGAACCGGCGGGCGGGAGCGGCGCTACCATGCCGAGGATATCGGTCGGCTGCGCCGCAAGCGCGAGGGCGATCCCGGCCTCGCCGCGGCGGCGGCGCTGAGCTTCGGCGCCCCGGTGCTCGATTCCGCCATCACCCTCATCCTCGATGACCGGCTCTATTACCGCGGCCAGGACGCCTGTCGGCTGGCGCGCCAGGCCTCGATCCGCAGCGTCGCGGCGCTGCTCTGGCAGGCGGACGGGGCGGCGATCTTCGCGCCCGACAATTTGCCGCCGCGGCCGCCCGGCCTTGGCGCGGCGCGGCGCGCGGTTGCGTCCCTGGCGCCGATCGAGCGCTGCCTCGCACTGCTGCCGGTCGCCGCCGCCGCCGATGCCCGCGCGCTCGATCTGGCGCCGCTGGCGGTGGCGCGCACCGGCGTGCGCCTCCTGCGTCTGCTGGCGGCTGCGGTGGCGGGAACCGAGCCCTCGGCCCGGCCAGTCGACGCGGTGCTGGCGGAGGCCTGGGGGCTCGCTGCATCGGCGCGCCCGCTGCTGCGCGCCGCCCTCATCCTCTGCGCCGATCACGAGCTCAACGTCTCGGCCTTCGCCGCGCGCTGTGCCGCGTCGGCGCTGGCCAACCCCTACAACGCCGTCATCGCCGGCATCGCCACGCTGCAAGGCGCCCGGCATGGCGGTGCCGCGGAACGGGCCGACGCCTTTCTTGGCGAGGCGCTTGCGGCCGCCGAGCCACAGGCGCTGGTTACCGCCTATTTGCGCCGCGGCGACCGGCTGCCGAGCTTCGGCCACCACCTCTATCAGGGCGAAGATCCGCGCGCCCGCCTGCTGCTCGATCTCCTCGACGAGCAGGACGCGCCGGTCACCGCCGCGGCGCGGCAGATTGCCGCGGCGGTGACGGCGCTGATCGGCCGCGCGCCCAATCTGGATTTCGCGCTGGCGCTGTTGCGCCGGTCGCTCGCCCTGCCGGAGGGGGCGGCGCTGGCGCTGTTCGTCATCGGGCGCAGCATGGGCTGGCTCGCCCAGGCGCAGGAGCAATACGCCGCCGACTGCCTGATCCGGCCGCGCGCCCGCTATGTCGGACCGCCGGTGCAATGACGCGAGCGCGACGTCGGTCCCGGGCAAATTCCCCAATCCGGCTGGGGTTGAACGCCGGCAGGACGCATGCTAGGCAAAGCGATGTTTGATCGGCTCAAGGCGTGGTTGACGGAGGGGGATCGGCAGGCATCAGGCGGGGCGGACGAGCTGCGGCTGGGGGTGGCGGCACTGCTGATGGAGGCGGCGCGCATCGATGGTCGGCTCGATTCGGCGGAGCGCGCGGCGGTGCGTCGCCTCTTGCAGCAGCGTTTCGCCCTCGGCGACGAGGCGGCGTCCCTGCTGGCGGAGGCGGCCGAGCGGCAAGCGGAGCGGTCGACGCAGCTCTTCGGCATGACGCGCCTGATCAACGACCGCTTCTCACTGGCCCGGCGCATCGAACTGATCGAGATGCTGTGGGAAGTCGCCTATGCCGACGGCACGCTCGATCCGCTGGAGGATGCCATGCTGCGGCGGGTCGCCGGGCTCGTCGATGTCTCCGACCACGAGCGCGGCGAGGCGCGGCAGCGGGTGCTGCGGCGACTCGGGATCGATCGGGCGGGCTGATTGCTGAGATCGGGCGGCGGCGCCCGGGCTGACTAATGGAAGAGTGCTGAACCATGACCTATGTCGTCACCGAAGCCTGCATCAAGTGCAAATACATGGATTGCGTCGAGGTCTGCCCCGTGGATTGTTTCTACGAGGGCGAGAACATGCTCGTCATCCACCCTGATGAATGCATCGACTGCGGCGTCTGCGAGCCGGAGTGCCCGGCGGAGGCGATCGTGCCCGACAGCGAGCCGGTCGCCGAAAAATGGATAGAGCTCAACCGCCAGTATTCGACAAGCTGGCCAAACATTACGCGCAAAGCCGATGCCCCGCCGGACGCCGATGAGTTCAAGAGCGTTCCCGATAAGTTCGAGAAATTCTTCAGCCCGAGCCCGGGGAAGCGATAACCCTAAATCGCTGAACTGTCGGCGGCCCGCACCTATTGGCGGGCTGTTCTGCTGGTATTCGGGGCCTGCATTGTGCTATATATTGTTCCGACGCGAGCTTATCGCGTCGCTCCCGGTAACCAGGTCCGGGCAGTCATGCCGGCGGGTGCCCGAATTGGCGCCGGATCGGCACGAGCGGCGTCATGCCTGTACCGTTCCTGCCCGACGATCCTTGGATGCCTTAGATCGAGAGAAAAAGATGTCGGAAAAGATTGGTTTCGCGGCGGGCGATCTCGTGGTCTACCCCACCCACGGCGTCGGCAAAATCCTCGGCATCGAGACCCAGGAGATCGCCGGCTACACCCTGAACGTCTTCGTCGTCCATTTCGACAAGGACCGCATGACCCTGCGCGTGCCGCTGGCCAAGGCCAAGGGCTCGGGACTGCGTCGGCTGTCGACGCGCAAGGAGATGGACGCGGCGCTGACCAAGCTCAAGGGCCGCTCGCGCGCCAAGCGCACCATGTGGAGCCGGCGCGCGCAGGAATACGAGCAGAAGATCAATTCCGGCGATCCCGCCTCGATCGCCGAGGTGGTCCGCGACCTCTACCGCAATGTCGGCCAGCCCGAGCAGTCCTATAGCGAGCGCCAGATCTACCAGGCGGCGCTTGATCGGCTGGTGCGCGAATTCGCCGCCGTCGAAAAGATCGACGAGGACACGGCGGTGCGGCGGCTCGAGCAGATGCTGAGCGCGGCGTGAGCAAAAGCGGCCATCCGCCGTTCGCGGATGGCGCGGTTTGCGAGATTGTGATAAGGGGCGGTCGTGACTACGGCCGCCCCTCGTGATTCCGAGATCTTCGCCCGCCTCGTGCGGCCGCAGCGCATTTGGGCGGTGGCGGCGATCCACGGCGAGGCCGAGCGGCTGGCCCGGCTCCATGGCCGCCTCGCACCGCAGTTCGACCGCGGCGACCGTCTCGTCTATCTCGGGGGATATCTCGGCCACGGCGCCGCCGTCGCCGCGACGCTCGACGAACTCGTCCGGTTCCGCCGCCTTTTCCTGGCGCGCCGTCTCGCCTTCCTCGGCGACATCGCCTTCCTGCGCGGCAGTCAGGAGGAGATGTGGCAGAAGCTGCAGCAGCTGCAATTCGCGCCCAACCCGCGCGAGGTGCTGCAATGGATGCTGGATCACGGCGTCGGCGCCACGCTCGAGGCCTACGGCGCCGATCCGCGCCAGGGCCTCGCCGCCGCCCGCGACGGCGCGCTCGCGATCACCCGCTGGACCGCCTCGCTGCGCGCCGCGATCGACACCCATCCCGGCCATCGCCCGCTGCTCACCGGCGTCAAGCGCTATGCCATCACCGAGGATGGCGGTCTGCTCTTCGTTCATGCCGGCATCGATCCCGGCAAGCCGCTCGACCTGCAGCGCGACATGCTGTGGTGGGGCGGGGTCAACATCCTCGAGCTGGACGCGCCCTATGGCGGCTTCCGCCGCGTCATCCGCGGCTTCGAGCGCCGGCATGGCGGGCTCGCCCAGAGCGCCCATGCCGTATCGCTCGACGCCGGCAGCGGCTTCGGCGGCACGCTGCTCGCCGTCTGCTTCGCGCCGGACGGGAGCGTGCTCGACACCGTCGAGGCGTGAGCGGCTCCCGACCGCCGCAACCATCCCGCCTTCCGCGATGTTGGCAGGCGGGAGACGGCCATGGTTCATATCGACGATCCCGCCACGCAGCGCGCCAATCTCGGCTTCATCCGGGCGGCGATGCGCGCGCCGCTGCTGTCGCGCTCGCATGAATTCGCGCTGGCGCGGCGCTGGCGCGAGGCGGGCGACGCGACGGCGCTGCACGAGCTGACGCGCGCCTACACTCGCCTCGTCATCGCCATCGCCCGGCGCTACCGCAGCTATGGGCTGCCGATGGGCGATCTGGTGCAGGAGGGCAATGTCGGGCTGATGCTGGCGGCGCGCCGCTTCGAGCCTGATCGCGCGGTGCGCTTCTCGACCTATGCCGCCTGGTGGATCCGCTCGGCGATGCAGGATTATGTGCTGCGCAACTGGTCGATCGTGCGCACCGGCTCGACCACGGCGCAGAAATCGCTGTTTTTCAATCTGCGCCGGCTGCGGGCGCGCATCGAGGAGCAATCGGGCGTGCCGCTCGACGATGCCGGCCGCCGTCGCATTGCCGCGACGCTCGGCGTGGCGCTGGGCGAGGTCGAGCAGATGGATCTGCGGCTCGCCGGTGCCGACCAGTCGCTGAACGCGCCGCGCGGCGAGGGCGACGAGGATTGGCAGGATGTCATCGCCGATGGCCGGCCCAGTCCCGAACAGACGGCGATCAGCGTGCATGACGGGCGGCGGCGGTCGCGCTGGCTCGCCGAGGCGCTGGAAGAGCTGAGCCCGCGCGAGCGGCGCATCATTGACGCCCGGCGCCTGCGCGAGGAGCGTGCGACGCTCGAGGAGCTGGCTGGTGCGCTCGGCGTCTCCAAGGAGCGGGTGCGCCAGCTCGAGCAGCGTGCGCTGCTGAAGCTGCGCCGCTCGCTCTGCCGCCGCGCCGCGCGGCCCGCCGACCTGCTGCTCGAGGCGGCGGACGGCGCGACGGCATAGCCCGAAAAGAAAGCGGCCCCGGCGTTGCCGCCGGGGCCGCTGTTCCGCACCGGGTCAGGGCTGGTCGGGCACCAGCGGCTGGCCGCCGACCTCCTCCCAGATCTTCACTTGATGCGTCGGTTCGCGCATGAAGGCGAGGCTGACGACGACGCCGACGGCGGCGATTGCCATCGGGTAGAGCAGGCCGCCCAGCGCCACGCCGGTGATCGCCGCGACCGAGGCGCCGGCTGCCGGCACGAGCCCGCCGAACACGCCGTTGCCGACGTGATAGGGCAGCGACATCGAGGTGTAGCGGATGCGCGCCGGGAAGAGCTCGACCAGGAAGGCGGCGATCGGCCCGTACACCATCGTGACCAGGATCACCAGGTAGAAGATCAGGATCGTCAGGACGACCGGATTGTCCTTGAAGGTCCCGAGCCAGGTGAATACCGGCCAGTAGGTGATCACCGCCAGCGCGAAGCCCAGGGTCATGATGCCGCGCCGCCCGATCCGGTCGGAGAGCGCGCCGAAGACGATGAAGAACGGCGCGGCGGCGGTCAGCGCGATCATGAACATGATGTAGACGGCGACGTAGTTTATCTTGAGCACGGCGGTCATGTAGAAGAGGGCGTAGAACTGGCCGGTGTACCAGACGACGCCTTCGGGTGCGGTGGCGCCGAACAGGGCGAGAAGAATGAGGCCCCAGTTCTTGCCGCTGCCAAAACTTTCAAGCGCGGGATTGGCGGATGCCTTGCCTTGCTGCTTGAGCCGCACGTAGAGCGGCGATTCCTCGAGCTTGAGCCGGATGTAGATCGACAGGACGACGAGAACGCCCGAGATCAGGAAGGGCACGCGCCAGCCCCAGTCGCCGAACACCTGGTCGCCGAGGCTCAGCCGGCACAGCAGGATCACCAGCAGCGCCAGCACGATGCCCATCGTGGCGGTCGTCTGGATCCACGACGTGTAGTAGCCGCGCCTGCCGTCGGGTGCGTGCTCGGCGATATAGGTGGCGGCGCCGCCATACTCGCCGCCGAGCGCCAGACCCTGCAGCACGCGCATGGCGACCAGCAGGATCGGCGCCAGCGCGCCGATCGCTTCGTAGCCCGGCAGCAAGCCCACGACGAAGGTCGATGCTCCCATCAGCAGCAGGGTGAGCATGAAGGTGAACTTTCGGCCGATGAGATCGCCGAGATGGCCGAAGACGATCGCGCCGAAGGGCCGGACGAGGAAGCCGGTCCAGAACACGAAGAGGCTGGCGATGAAGGCGACGGAGGGACTGAGGCTCGGCGAGAAGAAGTGCCTGCTGAAAAACAGCGCGAGCACGCCGTAGAGATAGAAATCATACCACTCGATCAGCGTGCCGACCGAGGATGCGCCGATGATGAAGCTCAAGTTTTGCCTGCCGGCCGCGTCGCGACCCGCCGCTGCAGATACCGCCATGGTTTCCCCCTATGTGGTTGCGCGAGGTTCACTGACCTCCGGCTGCCCAGCGAATCCAGGACCGGCCGCGCCTCCTTTTCTGTAGAAACTGTAACTTGGCTGGCGTCTCCAAGCAATCGCGCATCGACGCGGAGAATTGCGGAGTTACAGCTAACTATTTCGGGGCGGCCGCGACGCTGGCGGCGGCGATATTTTAGGTTTAAAGTAATTTTTCATGGATATCACCGTCATCGGCGGCGGCCCGTCGGGGCTGTTCTTCAGCCTCCTCATGAAGCGCCGCGACCCCGCCCACCGCATCACCCTGCTCGAGCGCAACGGCCCCGACGACACCTTCGGCTGGGGCGTGGTGTTCTCCGACGAGACGCTCAACAACATCGCCGCCGCCGATCCCGAAAGCTACGCCGAGATCACCCGCAGCTTCGCCCATTGGGACGCGATCGACATCCACTACCGCGGCGAGGTGCTGACCTCGCGCGGCCACGGCTTCTCCGGGCTCGCGCGCAAGCGCCTGCTCAACATCCTGCAGCGCCGCGCCGCCGGACTCGGCGTCGAGCTGCGCTTTCGCCACGAGGTCGGCGACATCGAGACGCTGCCGCGCGGCGATCTCCTGCTCGCCGCCGACGGCGTCAACAGCCTGGTGCGCAGCCGCTTCGCCGCCGCCTTCCGGCCGTCGCTCGACTGGCGCCCGAACAAGTTCATCTGGCTCGGCACGACCCGCCGCTTCGATGCCTTCACCTTTTTTTTCAAGGCGGACCGCCACGGGCTGTGGCGCGTCCACGCCTATCAGTTCGAGGCCGGCCGCGGCACCTTCATCGTCGAGACCACCGACGCCGCCTGGCACAGCGCCGGGCTCGATCGCGCCTCCGAGGACGAGACGATTTCGTTTTGCGAGGCGCTCTTCGCCGAGGAGCTGCAAGGCCACAAGCTGCTGAAGAGCCGCGCGGTCTGGCGCAGCTTCCCGACGGTGCGCAACGAGCGCTGGTCGTTCGATCGCGTGGCGCTGATCGGCGACGCCGCCCATACCGCGCATTTCTCGGTCGGATCCGGCACCAAGCTCGCGATGGAGGATGCGATCGCGCTCGCCGACGTGCTCGCCGGCGGCCCCGGCGACGTGCCGGAGGCGCTCGCGCGCTACGAGGCGGCGCGCCGGCCGGAGGTCGAGGCGGTGCAGCGCGCGGCGCAGGCGAGCCTGCAATGGTTCGAGGAGACCGAGCGCTATTTCGGCACGCTCGAGCCGCTGGAATTCGCCGCCAGCCTGCTGACGCGCTCGCTGCGCATCACGCATGAGAACCTGAAGCTGCGCGACCCCGATTTCGTCCGGCGCATCGACCGCGGCTTCGCGGTGAAGGCGGCCAATCAGAGCGGCGTCAACGTGCCGGCGGAGCCGCCGCCGCCGCCGATGTTCACGCCCTTCCGCCTGCGCGACATGGTGGTGCAGAACCGCATCGTGGTCTCGCCGATGTGCCAGTATTCCGCCGAGGACGGCACGCCGGACGACTGGCACCTGGTGCATCTCGGCAGCCGCGCCGTGGGCGGCGCCGGGCTGATCATGACCGAGATGACCGACGTCTCGCGCGAGGGGCGCATCAGCCCCGGCTGCACCGGCCTCTACAAGCCCGAGCACGTCGGCGCGTGGAAGCGCATCGTCGATTTCGTCCACCGCGCCTCGGCCGCCAAGATCGGCATCCAGCTCGCCCATGCCGGGCGCAAGGCCTCGACCCGGCGCAGCTGGGAGGGCGACAGCGAGCCGCTGCCGGACGGCAACTGGCCGATCATCGCGCCGTCGCCGCTGCCCTATCTGCCGCACAGCCAGGTGCCGCGCGCGATGGACCGCGCCGAGATGGACCGCGTGCGCGAGGATTTCGTGCGCGCGGCGCGGCTCGCCGAGGCCGCCGGCTTCGACATCATCGAGCTGCATTTCGCCCATGGCTATCTGCTGGCGAGCTTTCTCTCGCCGCTCACCAACCGGCGCGAGGACGCGTATGGCGGCAGCCTCGCCAACCGGCTGCGCTACCCGCTCGAGGTGTTCGCGGCGGTGCGCGCCGCCTGGCCGCAGGCCAAGCCGATGAGCGTGCGCCTCTCCGCCACCGATTGGATGCCGGACGGGTTCTCGCCCGCCGACGCGGTCGAGACGGCGAGCGCGCTGAAGGCGCTGGGCTGCGACATCATCGATGTCTCGGCCGGACAGACCGTGCCGGAGCAGCAGCCGGTCTACGGCCGACTGTTCCAGACGCCGTTCGCCGACCGCGTGCGCCACGAGGCCGGCATCCCGACCATGACCGTCGGCAACATCTCCTCCTATGCCGACGTCAACAGCATCCTGGTCGCCGGCCGCGCCGATCTCTGCGTGCTGGCGCGCGCCCATCTCTTCGATCCCTACTGGACGCGGCACGCGGCCTACGAGCAGGGCTACGCGCTGCCTTGGCCCGATCCCTACGGCGCGCTGGCGCGCTACACCCCGCGTTTCAAATAGGCATCCGCGGCTCTAGCCGGTTGCGGGCGTTTGCCTAGAATGCGGCCGGAACGGTCGCCGCGCCGGTGCGCGGCGCCTTACCCGAGGAGGGATCGCCGATGAGCAAGGAAGTCTACGACAAAGGGCTCGCCATCCGCCGCGAGGTGCTGGGCGCGGAGTATGTCGACAATGCCATCAAGAACGCCGACGCCTTCAACCGGCCGCTGCAGGAGCTGGTGACGGAATATTGCTGGGGCGCGGTGTGGGGCCGGCCGGGCCTGCCGAAGAAGACGCGCAGCATGCTCAACCTCGCCATGCTGACCGCGCTCAACCGGCCGCACGAGCTGAAGCTCCATGTGCGCGGCGCGCTCAAGAACGGGGTCAGCCGCGAGGAGATCACCGAGGTGCTGCTGCAGGCGGCGATCTATTGCGGCGTCCCCGCCGCGGTCGACGCCTTCCGCACCGCGCGCGAGGCACTGAAGGAGGCCGAGGCCGGCTGAGGCGGCCGCGCCTCGCTACTCGATCCAGGCGGTGTCGAGCGCGCCCGAGGAGAAGGGCCGCGGCTTGAACGGCGCGCTCGACCGCGTGATGCCGTTGGCGAAGGTGCCGGTGGCGATGTAGGAGATATCGCGGCTGGTGCAGTCCCAGGTCACCGGTGCCGACTGGCCGCGGCGGAGCGCGGCGGGAAGCGGCACCGCCAGGTTGCGATCCGCCTGCGAGCCCGGCGGCGCGAACTCGGCGCGCACCGTGACGCTCACCAGCACGTCGCTCGTGCCGTTGGCGATAGTGACGAGGCAGCGATCGGCATGAGCGGTGCCGGCCAGCGCCAGCAACGCTCCCGCCACCGCCGCCCATCGGCGCACGATCATTCGATCTCCCTCGCTCGGCGGCGGAAAGCGTAGCCGTGGGCGGCCGCCGCTGCAACGCGCGGTTTTCGGCCGTGCCGGCGCTTGCTATAACGGGTGCCACGTCCCCGTAGCTCAGCCGGATAGAGCAACAGTTTCCTAAACTGT
>DAHUYF010000142.1 GCA_027315365.1 Rhodospirillales bacterium
TTCGGCCGCGGGCGGGGGGATCGGCTCGGGCAGCGGCCGCGGCGTCGGCCGTGGCCGCGGCTCCGGCGGCGCGGCGAAGATGCCGGCCGGCGTCATCGCGAGGTCGTCGGGCAGCAGCAGCAGCTCGATCACCGCATCGGCCCAATCGGGGTCGCCGATACCGAGCAGCGGCACCGCCTCGAAGGCGGCGGCGAGCCGGTCGCCGGCCATGCCGATCTCGGCCGCGTCCAGGCTGACCGCCACGATCGGCAGCTCGCCCGGGAAGAACTCGGCGAAGCGCTCGTGTTCGAGCCCGGCGCGCAGCGTTTCGGCGGCGGCGTCGGGGCGCTGCGGCGCAAGATCGATCAGCGCGACGCCGATGCCGGGATGAACCAGCATGGCGTCGACCGGCGTCTCGCCGAGCTGTCGCCGGCGCAGCAGCGTCCACTCATCGGGCAGTCCCGCCAAGGTCCGGGCGAGCGCCTGCTCCGCCTCGTCCAAGGTGCCGGGATCGGGGTTCACCGGGAAGACCTGGGCCACGCGGGGTTAACAATCGCCGGGCGATTTCATCCGCGCGCCGGATGCGCCTTGGGCCCGGCGTGATATTCCCGCAACGGGTCGGCTAGCGCGGCCGGCGCCGCGCCGGCAGCATTCGCAACAACACGCCGTCGCCTCGCCGGTAGTGGTAAAGCGCCGCCGCGACATGGATCGCGACCAGCGCATAGATTGCCCATTGCAGGTTGGCATGAACGAAAAGCGCGAGTTCGGCGCGCGGCTTCGCCTTCGCCACCAGCGCCGGCACCTCGACCAGCCCGAAATAATGCAGTCCGATGCCGCTGAAGGCGACGAAGAGATAGCCGGTCGCCGGCATGAGCAACAGCAGCAGATAGAGCAGCGCGTGGACGGCGCCGCTCGCCCGCCGCTCGAGCGGGCCGCGCGCGGTGGCGGGCAGCGGCGGGCGGGCGAGCCGCCACAGCAGGCGCAGCGCCGTCAGGCCGAAGACGGTGAGGCCGAGCGATTCATGGGTGAGGAAGAACGCGTTCTGCAGCCTGCCGCGCGGCAGGTCGCCCATGACGAGCCCGAGCGGCACGATCGCCAGCAGCAGTGCGACCGTGAGCCAGTGGCAGGCGCGCGCCACGGCGCCGTAAGACGGTTCCTGCACGCTGCCGCCGCCGCCGCCGCCGGTCGTCGCCTGAGCCATGAGCCCTGCCTGCATGGATTACGGGGACACGGTACCTACCTTAACTGCCGCCGAGGTCCAGGGGCCGGCTTCGATGTGAGCCGAGCATCGTGTCGCCGAACCCCCCGGCGCGGCGTTGCGGCGGGGTCCGAATCCCGTGATGTGATCCATTCGTGCCGTCTCGCCGTTCGGTGAGGGAGGGCACGCCAGCGCAAAGGTCCCCGCCGCGCGCACCTGTGCCGTGCGAGACCCTACCCCTCTGCCGCCAGCGTCGGCCGCGCGCGCGCCGGCTCTCCTTCCATCGCCGCGGGCGGCACGGCGAGGATCATGACCTCGCCCCGCGCCCGCCGCGGTGTCTTGCAGGCGAGATTGCCGGCCGCGTCGCGGCCGGTCTCCAGCTCCGCGCCGGGGCCGAAGCTCGACCGCTGCCGCGGCAGCACGCGCTCGAGGAAGCGCGCCCGCGCCGCTTCGTCCGGAATCTCGGAAGCCAGCGCGCCGAAGATGTCCTCAAGGCTGCGCGCCGACTGCGTGGCGCGCCGGACCGCATGCTCGGCATAAGGGCCGATCTGGTGCGTCAGCTCGTCCCTGGCACGGTGGAGCGCGACACTGGGTGGCAGTCGCCGCGTCGCGCTTGCGGGCGAGGCGGCTTCGGCCTGAAACGCCGCCTCGACGTCGCGAGCGACCACCGCTTCGCCCGCGAGCAGGAGAAACCGCCATCCCTCGCTCCACAACGGCAGCGTCAGGCGCTCGCCGGGCGCGAAGAGCAGCACCTGGCTGCGGCTCGCCAACGCCAGCGCCGCCTCCGCCGAAGCGAGGCCCGGCCACGGCAGGTCGAGCCCCCGCAGGATCCGCGCCAGCTCCGCCGGCGCGTTCCACGCCGCCATGCCGCCCGGGCGCGCTGCCTGCGCCGGCTCGTCGGCGCGGCACAGACGTTCGCGCTGAAAGACATACCAGAGCCGCCGCAGCACCTCGCTCTCGATCTCCGCCAGGTCGCGATAGCGCCGGACGCCGCACTGGATGCGATAGCGCAGGCTGTCGGCGCTCGCGGCGTACTCGACCGGCGATACCGCGATCGGCTGCGCGGTATCGACCGCGGCGAAATCGCCGACCAGCTCGGCGGCGAGATCGCTGATGCGCTGCGGCGGTACGCCGAACGGCGCCTCGAACATGATCTCGGCGCGGACCGGCGCGTTATGCGGCAGGATCTGGAGCGTGTCGTCGGCCAGCTTCGCATTGGGGATGCTGACGATGCTGCCGTTCGCGCAACGGCCGAGCACGCGGCGCCAGCTCAGCGATTCCACACGAACGACCTGGCCGTCGACGACGATGCCGTCCTCGATGCGCGGCAGGCGGTCGATATGCAGGTTGACGCCCGCGATCATGCTGCCGAGCATCGGCTGCATGGCGAAGGCGATTGCGGCGGAGACGATGGCGGAGGTGGTGAGCACCGTTCCGAGGTCGACGTCGAAGAGGCGCAGCGCCGCAACCGAGGCGGCGAAGGTCAGCAGCGCGTAGATCAGCATGCGTTGCAGCCCAGTGGTCGGCGCCGCCGTCTCCCGCGCCGCGGCGAGGCCGAGGATCAGCGTCGCGCCACAAGTAACGAACAGAAACGCGGTGGCGGCGGTCGCCGCCGCCTCGACGACGAGGCGCACCGAGGGCGCACCGAAGACCGGATCCTTGCCGGTGGTTGCGTAGAAGAACCACAGCAGGATCGTGACCAGCGTCACGGTCAGGAAGAAGGAGAAGCGCGGCCCGCGCGGCGCGTCCTTGCTCACGGCGCCGCGTCTCCCTCGCCCTTGCCGTGATTGAGCGCCGCCAAGGCCTTCGTCATGCTGACGCGCATGCGTTCGATGGCATCGGCCAGCTGGTGGAACTCGCCGACGCCGGTCGTCGGCATGGGCAGGTCGCCGCCGCGGGCATGGCTCGCCGCGTCGGCGGCGCGGGTCAGGAGGCGCAACGGCCGCACCACCATGGTCTCGAGCGAGAAGGTGAGGGCGAAGTAGCAGATGACGAAGATCAGGAGGAGGCCGCCCGCGAGCAATCCGACCAGCTCCAGCGTGCCACTGAGCTCCTGCGTCATCGGCACCGTCAGAAGCTGCACGCCGATGGTCTCGCCGAGCGTCCAGCCGAAGCCGTGATCCCTGCCGTATTTCGCCAACATTGCCGCCGGGGCGCGCGCCGGCTCGCTGTGGCAGGCCAGGCATTGCGCATCGGCGATGTTGATGGGGCGCGCGAGATAGAAGAGCTTCTGTGTGCCGGTGTCGTAGACGCCGCTGATCTCGGAGAGCGCCCGGTCGTCGCGGAAGCGGCGGATGAGGTCGACATCGAAGGGCGTGGCGCTGTCGTTCAGGCTGGTGGGGTTGAGCGCCGGCTCGCGATAGGTATAGGCGCTGGCCATGCCCGTCACCGAGCGGAAGATGGTCTGGGCGGCATAGGACGGCACCGACTCCTCGTGGAACGACCCGGCCGGCAGCTGCGTCAGGAGCGGAACGACGTGACCGTTGGTATAGTCGCGGATGGCGATGGCGGATCCGAGCAGGATGCGCGCTTCCTGTTCCGCCTGCCGCATCGCGCGGTCGCGCAGCAGCAGATAGAAACCGCCGGAGCCGGCGAACAGCGCCACCACGAAGACGGAAAGCAGGATGCGCTGAATCAGTCCCCGGAGACTTGGCTCATCCATGTGCTGTTGTTCACTTTCGATGCCGCCGGGGCCGGCTGAAGCGCTTTGCTTCCCCTTGAAACGCGCCCAATTAATTCCAGGAGGCAGGCTGGTAAGGCCGGCACGCAGATTAGGAACGTCTTGTCCCCATCGTTCGAAGCAAAGCAGGTGCCGGACGGGGCGTCAAGCGGATCGCGCCGCAGCCGGCTCTCTTTTCCCGGACGCGCTCGGAATGGCGGGGACCCAGTGCTTGATTCACAGATCCATTCATCTGCTCCACCCGGGCCCGTCGCTCAAACGCCGGTCTCACGCCTCGTGCCGATTTCCCGCGCTGCTCAAATCAGCCCCAGGCTCTTGAAGCTGGCGTGCCGGCCGCGGCCGAGCACGACATGGTCGTGGAGCGCGATGCCGACCGCGGCGAGCGCCTTCGCCACCGCGCGCGTCATGTCGATATCGGCCTTGGACGGCGTGGGATCGCCGGAGGGGTGGTTGTGCACCATGATCAGCGCCGACGCGTTCAGCTCCAGCGCGCGCTTCACCACTTCGCGCGGGTAGACGGGAGTATGATCGACCGTACCGCGCTGCTGCCGCTCGTCGCCGATGAGCGCGTTCTTGCGGTCGAGAAACAGCAGGTGGAACTCCTCGGTGGCGGCGAACCCCACTTGTGCGGTGCAATAGTCGATCAGCGCCTGCCATGAGGAGATGATCGGACGGCCCTTCATCTCGGCGCGCAGAAAGCGCGCCGCCGCGGCGCGCACCGCAAGCAACGTTGCGGTCGAGGCGTCGCCCATCCCGGGAACCCCTTTCAGCGCGTCGCGGTCGGCGCCGAGCACGCCCGGAAGTCCGCCGAAGCGCTCGATGAGCGCCTTGGCGAGCGGCTTGGTGTCGCGCCGCGGCTGCGCCGAATAGAGCAGGAATTCCAGCAGCTCGTAATCCGGCACGGCGTCGGTGCCGCCCTCCAGCAGCCGCTCGCGCAGCCGGTCGCGATGGCCGAGATGATCCGGCTTCGGCGGCGCCAGCGGCGCCTCGGCGGCGGTATGGGGCAGGGGGCGGGGCTTCGCCATCGGGGTCGGTGCCGGGGTCCTCGCGCGCTACGCTATCGGAATCTCCGGGCGAGCGCCAGCGAGCGGGCTCGATGCGGCGGGAGGGGAGGATTGCCTCCGAAGGAGCATCGTCGTCTCGACCGATGCGGCGCCCGTTGTTTCCCTTCGTCACAAATTGCCCGAACTTTGTCCAAATGCTGTAGCACGCTTGTCGCCGGGCTGTGGCATGATCGCTTCGTGTCGCGAGGAGGCGCACATGTATATCCGCAACGACGAACCGACCGTCGACGAGCTGCTGAACGACGAGGTGATGCGTCTGCTGATGGCGCGCGACGGGCTCAGCGACCAGGCCGTGCGCGCGCTGGTGCGCGACGTCCAGCGCCGGCTGCGGGCGCGGCGCGAGGCGCCGTGCTGCGCGCTGGCGGAGTGCGCCGCCTGAGCCGTTCAGGGTTCTTTCACCATAGGTTAGGCGGGTTTTAATCAATTTGACGGCATCCTGGCAGCCGGACGATCTCGTCCAGGAGGCCAAAGATGTTTGGGGCTCTCGCCAAGCTCCGGCCCGTGCCGGTTTCGACCGAGGCGGCGCCCGCGCCGTCCCCCGCGCGCGCGCAGCAGGAGCGGCTTTTCCGCGCCTTCGCCGTGCCCGCCGCCGGCGCCTATGCGGCCCGCTTCGCCGTGCTCAACCTGATCGGCGCCGCGCTGGTCATGGCGAGCTGGGCCGCCGGATTTCTCTATCGTCCGTACGCCGCCGACAGCTCCGGCATGTGCTGGCTGATCACCGTGCTGTTCGGCTGGGGCCTGGTCTCGGTGCTGCGCCAGGACTGGCAGAGCGTGCGCTGGGTCGGCAATGCGCTGGTCTATCTCGGCATGGTCGGCACCGTGCTCGGCCTGATCATCACGGTGAGCGACCTCTCCGCCGACAAGGGGCAGAGCTTCGAGGATTTCAAATCGGTGGTGACGTCGATCTATGTCGGCTCGGCCACCGCGCTCTACACCAATCTGCTGGCCTGCATCGGCTATCTCTGGCTCGGCACCAACGCCCATCTGCTCGCGCGCCAGGAGGTCTAGGCCGATGTGGCGGGGCATGAATGTCTCGTTCCGGGACATGCTGTTCCTGCTGGTCTTCGCCTACCTCGTCATCGGCGCCGTGGCCCTGGCGCATGTCCGCAAGAAGCAGGAGGACGTGACCGGCGCGGCGCCGCCGGGCAGCGTCATCGTCGACATCCATTGGGCCGACAAGGTCGATGCCGATGTCGATCTCTGGGTCGAGGCGCCGGGCGACGTGCCGGTGGGCTATTCCAACAAGGCCGGCATGATCTTCAACCTGCTGCGCGACGATCTCGGCCATTCCGGCGACCCGGTGTCGATGAACTACGAGATCGCCTACGGCCGCGGGCTGTGGCCGGGCGAATACACGGTGAACGCGCATCTCTACCGCTCGACCGACAATCACTTCCCGGTGCCGGTGACCGCCAAGGTGTCGGTGCGCGGGCCCGACGGCGAGGTCAACAACGTGCTGCGCTCGCAGATCGATCTCGACTATGTCGGGCAGGAGACGACGATCTTCCGCTTCCGGCTCGACGACAAGGGCCATCTCGTCCCCGGCAGCCTCAACCGCATCCACAAGGCCTTGCGCAGCGCCTGGCACAGCAGCGACGGCGAGGGAGCGGCCAAGTGACCTCCTTCGTCGTCGCCTTCGTCTCGCTGGCGCTGATCCTCGGCATCTACGCCTTCGTCGGATTGCCGCTCGGCAGCCGCAAGCGCCGCGTTGCGGTGAGCGTGTTCTTCGCGCTGCTCCTCGCCGGGCTGTTCTTCGGCTATTCCGACATGCTGGGCCGGCCGAAATCGACGCGGCTCGAAGTGCTGCGCGGCGGCGACCGGGAAGCGAAGGTGCTGGGCTCCTACATCCTCGACGGCAGCGGCATCTATCTCTGGCTGCTGCTGCCCGGCGGCGGCGAGCCGCGCTATTACGTGCTGCCCTGGGACCGCGGCACGGCGACCGCGCTGCAAAAGGCGATCCAGGAGAACGCGCGCCAGCATGGCGGCGGCATCGTCGTACAGCTTCCCTTCGAGCGTTCCTGGGACAAGCGCGACCCGGTCTTCCACCCGCTGCCGCAGCCCAAGCTTCCCGACAAGGGCGGCCAATCGCCGCCCGCGACCGTCTACTCCGCCCCGGAGCAGGGCGCTTAGCGCGACGCGAAGCGTCGTCGCTGGCGGGCGCCAGCGGTTGCTCTTGCAACCGCGAGAGCCCGCACCGTGCGGGTTAGCTGAAGCGTTGTCGCTGTCGCCGCCGCGGACGAACGCGCCGAGGCGCGTTCGCCTAGCCCTCATAAGGCGGGTGGTGCCAGCCTTTGGGCGAGAGGGTGAAGATCTCGCAGCCTTCCCTGGTCACGCCCACCGTGTGCTCGAACTGCGCCGAGAGCGAGCGGTCCTTGGTCACGGCGGTCCAGCCGTCGCTCAGGATCTTCACTTCCCAGCGCCCGGCATTGATCATCGGCTCGATGGTGAAGAACATGCCCTCGCGCAGCTCCGGCCCGTCCTCCGGCTGCCCGAAATGCAGGATCGACGGCGCGTCGTGGAAGACGCGGCCGATGCCGTGGCCGCAGAAATCGCGCACCACCGAGAAGCGCCGCGCCTCGGTATAGCTCTGGATGGCATGGCCGATGGCGCCGATGCGCACCCCCGGCCGCACCGCCTCGATGCCGCGCATCATCGCCTCCCAGGTGACCTCGACCAGGCGGCGCGCCTTCAGCGGCACCTTGTCGCCGAGCAGGAACATGCGGCTGGTGTCGCCGTGCCAGCCGTCGAGGATCACGGTGATGTCGATGTTGAGGATGTCGCCGGCGTCGAGCGTGCGCTCGCCGGGGATGCCGTGGCAGACGACATGGTTGATCGAGGTGCAGATCGAGCGCGGGAATCCGCGATAGTTGAGCGGCGCCGGGATCGCGTCGTGGTCGACGATGAAGCCGTGGCAGAGCCGGTCCAGCTCGTCGGTGGTGACCCCGGGCCGGACATAAGGCGTGATGAAGTCGAGCACTTCGGCCGCCAGCCGCCCGGCCTTGCGCATGCCCTGGAAGCCCTCGGCGCCGTGCAGCTTGATCCGGCGCTCCTCGGGGTCGGGCGACCGCGTGTCAGTCGCAGTACGCTGCTGCGGATTCGTCATTCCTTGCCTGCTCCTGCCGCCATCGCCAGCGGCGCCTTGATCTCTATCGTCTCGGTATCGACCCGGCAATCATAGCACAACATCTCGACCCCCGCCGCGCGCGCCTCGTCGAAGGCCAGGGCGTAGGCGGGATCGATGTCGGCGGCGATGCCGAATTCCCGGCAGTCGCCGCGCTGCACGACATAGAGCATCGCGGCGCGATGCCCGGCCGCCGCCATGGCGCCGAGCTCGGCCAGATGCTTCGCGCCGCGGGCGGTGACGCTGTCGGGGAACTCGGCCCGGCCGCCGCGCCGCAGATGCACGTTCTTGACCTCGAGGTAGCAGATGGGGCGTCCGGCCCCTTCCAGCAACAGGTCGATGCGGCTCGCCTTGCCATAGGCCACCTCGCGGCGGACCCGCTCATAGCCGCGGAGCTCCGGGATGCGGCCGGCGGCGAGCGCCTCGGCGGCGAGCCGGTTGGGATGGGCGGTGTTGATGCCCACCAGATGCCCGTCGGCGCGGACCAGCTCCCAGGACCAGGCGAGCTTGCGCCGCGGGTCGGCCGAGGCCAGCAGCCAGATTTCGGCGCCGGGCGAGGCCAGCCCCAGCATGCTGCCGGGATTGGCGCAATGGGCGGTGGCCTCGGTCCCGTCCGGCAGCCGGACATCGGCGAGGAAGCGCTTGTAGCGCCGGAGCAGGACGCCGCGGACCAGCGGCCGGGGAAAGTGCATGGCCCGCGCTATAGGCGCCGGCCCGGCCCGCGGCAAGCGGCCGGGGGCCATTGTGCCGCCGCGGCTTTGGCTATACCTACTACGCGGAATTAAAAGCGCCGAGACCGCACGCGAGTTCGTCGACCCCACCTCACCCTGCCGCTGCGCGGGTCCCTGCCTCTCCGCCCTTTTGGGCGGAGAGGGTTGGGGTGAGGTGGGGCGCCTCGCGGTTTCGCGGTCGCCGGTGCCAAAGCTGAATTGCCCGCGGAGCCGCCATGCCCCCCGAAACGATCGTCACCGCCTGCGTCCTCATCATCGGCAACGAGATCCTGTCGGGCCGCACCCAGGACGCCAACCTCGCCTATCTCGCCACGGGCCTCAACGAGGCCGGCGTGACCTTACGCGAGGCGCGGGTCATTCCCGACGTGCCGGAGGTGATCATCGCCACGGTCAACGAGGTCCGCGCCAAGTTCGACTACGTCTTCACCACCGGCGGCATCGGCCCGACCCATGACGACATCACCTCGGAATGCATCGCCCGGGCCTTCGGCGTGCCCTGGACGCTCCATCCCGAGGCGCACCGCATCTTCCTCGATCACTACCAGCCGGGCGAGCTCAACGAGGCGCGGCTGCGCATGGCGCACACGCCCGAAGGCGCCAGCCTGATCCGCAACCCGGTGTCGCGCGCGCCCGGATTCCGCATCGGCAACGTCTTCGTCATGGCCGGCATCCCGCGCGTCATGCAGGCGATGTTCGACGCGGTCAAGCACGACCTCAGGGGCGGCCGGCCGATGCTGTCGCGCAGCGTGAGCTGCCACCTGCCGGAAGGGGTGATCGCCAAGGGGCTGGGCGAGATCCAGGCGCGCCATGCCGATCTCGACATCGGCTCCTATCCCTTCTATCGCCGCGGCGCGTTCGGCACCAGCCTGGTGCTGCGCGGCCGCGACGCCGCGCGGCTGGCGGCGGGCACCGAGGA
>DAHUYF010000159.1 GCA_027315365.1 Rhodospirillales bacterium
CGCCGCGATCCCGCCGCCGCCAGCCGCCCCGCCGGCCCCGACCCCGGCGGCGCTGCCGCCACTTCCGGCGCCGCCGCCGCGCGACCGCAGCACCGCGCAGCCGCTGCTGCCGGCGCCCGATCCGGCGCTGGTCGAGACCGGGCCGCACGGCGTGCTGCCGATCATCGGCCGCGACGGGCGGCAACCCTGGCGGGTCTATGGCCGGCCCTTCGACCGCGCCGACAAGCGGCCGCGCATCGCCATCGTCCTCACCGGCCTCGGCCCTTCCGGCGCCGCCACCGAGACCGCGATCAACGAGCTGCCGGGCGCCATCACGCTGGCGTTCGACCCCTATAGCCGCCGGCTCGGCGAGTGGATCGACCGGGCGCGCGCCGCCGGCCACGAGGTACTGCTGAGCCTGCCCATGGAGCCGGTTGACTATCCGCGCCAGGATCCCGGTCCCTATACCCTGCTGACCTCGCTCACCCCCAAGGAGAATCTCGAGCGGCTGGAGCTGGTGCTGAGCCGGGTCAGCGGCTATGTCGGCGTCACCACCATGATGGGCGGCCGGTTCACCACCTCGCAGACCAATCTCCTGCCGGTGCTGGACGAGCTCAAGCGGCGCGGCCTGATGTTCGTCGACGCCCGCGCCAGCGAGCAAAGCGTCGCCGGCGCGCTCGCCCAGTCGATGGGCCTGCCGCGCGTCGCCGCCGACGATCAGATCGACGGCGAGGCGTCGCGCGATGCCATCGACCGTCACCTGGAAGGGCTTGAGGCCTTCGCCCGGCGCAACGGCGAGGCACTCGGCATCGGCTTCGCCTATCCCGCGACGCTGGAGCGTGTGGCGCTCTGGGCCAACACCCTCGACCAGAAGGGCATTGTGCTGGCACCGGCAAGCGCGCTGGCGAGCCTGCCCGGGGAGCCGCCGCCGGACCGCAAGGCCGCGCTGAAAGGCGCCGCGAAATGAGCGACGGGACGGAGACGGCGCGCGCCGAGGGCTACCGGCCCGGGGTCGGCATCATGCTGCTCGACCGGCAGGGCCTGGTCTTTGTCGGCCGGCGCATCGATACCCCCGGCGAGAACTGGCAGATGCCGCAGGGCGGTATCGACCGGGGCGAGACGCCGCGCCAGGCGGCGCTGCGCGAGCTGCAAGAAGAGGTCGGCACCGACAAGGCCGAGATCCTGGCGGAGAGCCGGGGCTGGCTCAGCTACGAGGTGCCGTCGGCGATCGGCAGGCGGCTGTGGCGCGGGCGCTATCGCGGCCAGCGCCAGAAATGGTTCGCCATGCGCTTCACCGGCACGGACCGCGACATCGACCTCAGCACGCATCATCCCGAGTTCGACGCCTGGAAATGGATCGCCGCGGCCGATCTCCCGGACATCATCGTACCGTTCAAGCGCACGCTCTATCTGGGCGTTCTGCAGGAATTCGCCGCCATCATCGGGCCGGGCTGAAGCCCGGAGACCTCTACACCGCGAGTTCGCGCCCGCGCGTCTCCGGCAGCAAGACGCACGCGACGATGAGCAGCGCGTAGGAGGCGATGGTGAAAACGCCGATCGCCTGGCCGAGCGGCATCGTCGCGCTGAGCGAGCCGACCAGCGCCGGGAACAGCGCGCCGATGGCGCGGCCGCAATTGTAGGCGAAGCCCTGGGCGGTGCCGCGCACCCGCGTCGGGAATAGCTCCGACAGGAACGAGCCCATCGGCGAGAACATGCCGTTGGCAAAGAAGCCCAGCGGAAAGCCCAGGAACAACATGACCTCGTTGGGGATCGGCAGCAGCGTGTAGGCGAACACCATCGCCGCCGCCGTCACCGCGAAGAGGAAGAAGGTGCGGCGGCGGCCGATCGCATCGGCGAGATGGGCGGCGGCGATGAAGCCGAAGAAGGCGCCGAGGATGACGATGAAGAGATATCCCCCGGTGTTGAGCACCGAAAGGCCGCGTGCGGTCTTGAGATATGTGGGCAACCAGGTCGCCACGGCGTAGTAGCCGCCTTGCGCACCGGTGGTCAGCAGCACCGTCTTGAGCGTGGTCGGCAGGAATTCCGGGGCGAAGATCGCGAAAGGTCCGCTCGCCTCGGCGGCGCTCTGCGGCCGGGCGCGGTCGAATATCTTCGGTTCCGAGACGAAGCGGCGGACATAGAAGACGAGGCCGGCGGGCAAAATTCCGACCCAGAACATGGCGCGCCAGGCGACCGCGGGAGCCAAGGTGGAGAACAGCACGGTGTAGACGATCGCGGCCACGCCCCAGCCGACCGCCCAGCCGGACTGCACCGTGCCGACGGCGCGACCGCGGTAGCGGCTACGGATCGCCTCGCCGATCAGCACCGAGCCCGCCGCCCACTCGCCGCCGAAGCCCAGTCCCTGCAGCGCGCGGCAGATGAAAAGCTGCGTGAAGTTCTGGGTGAAGCCGCTGAGGAAGGTGAAGACCGCGAAGCACAGGATCGTCGCCTGCAGCATGCGCGCGCGGCCGTAGCGGTCGCTCAGCGTGCCGGTGGCCCAGCCGCCGAGCGCCGAGAGCAGCAGCGTCACCGTGCCGAGCAGCCCGGCCTGGGCGTTGCTGATCCCCCAGAGCGCCACCAGCGCCGGGATGGTGAAGCTGTAGGCCTGGACGTCGAGCGCATCGAGCGCCCAGCCGCCGAAGCAGGCCCAGAGCGTGCGTCGCTCCTCGGTCTCGAGGTCGCGCAGCCAGGCGAGCATTCCCCCTCCCCCTTGGCGGCTTCTGGTCTCGACCGGATGCAAGGCCCGTCGGCGGCCGCCGGTCGACAGTCTAAGGCGTTGGCGATATTTATGTCTTCCGCGAATTTACGCCCCCAGAAGGAGGGACCGGGATGAGCCCGAGGATTCTGCGCCTCAACGAGGATCGCCTCCCCGCCGCGGGCGACCCGGTCTATCTGCCGGCGCTCGAGCGGGCGGTTTACGTGATCGAGGGTGACGTCACCATCGAATTCGCCAGTGGCTGCGCCAGCCAGGGAGCCGGCACCGCCTGGCTCGGCGGCAGCGCGATCGCGCTGCTGCCGGGACCGGCGGGCACACGGCTGCTGCGCTGGGAACTCGCCGCCGCCGAGGCCCGGGATGGCGGCGTGCTGCGCTCGGCGCCGGGTGCCGCCAGCGACATGAAACTCGCGGTGGAGATCGAGCTCGATGCCGGTTTCGGCTGGCTGATGCGCTGCGACCGCGTCGGATTCCCAAAGGGCGGCGTCGCCTATACCCATGTTCATCAGGGGCCGGGCATCCGCTATTGCCTGGAGGGCGAGATCGAGATCGACAGCGAGGGAAGCGCCAAGCGCTACGGGCCGGGCGAGGCATGGTTCGAACTCGGTCCGGCACCCGTGCTGGCACCGACCTCGGCAGACAGCGAGACCGCCTTCGTGCGCTGCTTCGTACTGCCGCGCGGCTGCAAGGGGCGCAGCTCCATCCGCTATGTGCGTCCCGAAGACGCGGCGAGGCCGAAGCCGCAGCGCTACAAGGTGCTGGGCGAGCGCTTCATCGAGCTGGCAGGCGGCTGAGCCCGGGTGGGGCTTCGACGCGATCCCGCGCGCTAAGCCGCGAGCCGCTGCAGGTACCGCGCGCGGTGCCGCAGGCCCCACCAGGCGAGACCGGCGGTCCAGCGCATCAGCCGGCTCTGTGGATCGAGCCCGGCCGCCTTGAACACCATGGCGATGCCGCGCTCGACATGGTGGCGGCGATAGACCGCGAAGGCGCGCCGCGCGTAGGCCCGGGCGGCGCGACGCCGGTCATAGGGCAGGGCCGCATCATTGGCGGCGTGGTAGGCATAGGCGAGTTCGTCATCCTCGGACTCGCCGATGCGGCCGAGCGCCACGCGCAGCCGCCGCCAGACGCCGATGCCGTCGGCCGCCAGGTAGCGCTTCAGATGGCTGTAGAACAGCTTGTAATGGCGCAGCTCGTCGGCGGCGATGCGGCGGCAGATCTCCCGCAGCACCGGCTCCGTCGCCGCCTCGGCGAGCGCCGTGTAATAGGAGCTGGTGCCGGTCTCGACGATGCAGCGCGCCACCAGCTCGCCGGCGCGCGAGCCGCGCACCGAGCGCTCGGCGCCGAGATCGACGCGGAATCCCGAGGTGAAGCGCGCGCAGGCCGCCCGATGGTCGAAGCCGGGATCGGCGAGCGTCGCCCAGCGGCCAAGCGCCTCGCCGTGCTGGATCTCCTCGGCGCCCCAGCGCCGCGCCACCTGCTGGAAATCGGGGTCGTCGTGGAACACGCCGCAGAGGTAATGGGCGTAATCGGCGCCGTTCTGCTCGACCAAACTCGCTGCCTTGACGATGCGCACGATGTCGCCATCGACCTTCGCCGGGTCGAAGCGCTCCCAAGAGATGTCATCGAGCGTCCAGCTGCCCATGATCAGTCCGCACCAACGTCGAGCCAACGCCGCACGGTAACATATAATTCAACCTGGGAGGCCGGCAACCGGCCCCGGGCGGTCAATGCGCGGCGGCGGCGAGCGCCTCGAGCTTGGCCAGCGCGGTCGCCAGGCGACGCTCGGCGGCGCGCAGCTCCAGCATCATCCCGTCGCGCTCGGCGCCCAGCAGGCGTTGTGCCTGGTCGCGCAGGCTGGCGACGCTGGCCGCGTGCGTCTTCTGCTGCGCCTCGAGGTCGGCGCGGTCGAGCGAGGCGATCGGCAGCGCCTCGTCGGCGAGCACGGTGCAGCGCTCGGGCGTCACCTCGGCGAAGCCGCCGGAGACGAAGATGCGCTCGGTGATCGCCGTCTGCTCGTCGGCATAGACGTCGATCACCCCCGGGCGCACCGTCGAGATCAGCAGCGAATGGCCGGGCAGCACGCCGAAATTGCCCTCGCCGCCGGGGACGACGACCATCGCCACCGCCTCGGAGAGCAGCAGCTTCTCCGGCGAGACCAGCTCGAATTGCAGCTTGTCGGCCATCAGGCCGCCTCGGCCGCCATCTTGCGCGCCTTCTCCACCGCCTCTTCGATGGTGCCGACCATGAGGAAGGCGGCCTCGGGCAGGTCGTCATACTCGCCGGCGACGATGCCCTTGAAGCTGCGGATGGTGTCGTCGAGGTTGACGAACACGCCCGGCGTGCCGGTGAAGACCTCGGCGACGTGGAAGGGCTGCGACATGAATTTCTGGATCTTGCGGGCGCGGGACACGGTGAGCCGGTCCTCTTCGGAGAGTTCGTCCATGCCCAGGATGGCGATGATGTCCTGCAGCGACTTGTAGGTCTGCAGGATGCGCTGCACGTCGCGCGCCACCTTGTAGTGCTCATCGCCGACGATGCGGGGATCGAGCATGCGCGAGGTGGAATCGAGCGGATCGACGGCGGGATAGATCCCGAGCTCGGCGATCTGGCGCGACAGCACGGTGGTGGCGTCGAGATGGGCAAACGAGGTCGCCGGCGCGGGATCGGTCAGATCGTCGGCCGGGACGTAGATCGCCTGCACCGAGGTGATCGAGCCCTTCTTGGTGGTGGTGATGCGCTCCTGCAGCGCGCCCATGTCGGTGGCGAGCGTCGGCTGATAGCCCACCGCCGAGGGGATGCGGCCCAGCAGCGCCGAGACCTCGGAACCCGCCTGGGTGAAGCGGAAGATATTGTCGACGAAGAACAGCACGTCCTGGCCCTCCTCGTCGCGGAAGTACTCGGCCAAGGTCAGGCCGGTGAGGCCGACGCGGGCACGCGCGCCCGGCGGCTCGTTCATCTGGCCGTAGACCAGCGCCGCCTTGGAGCCGGGGCCGTCGGTGACGATGACCTTCGACTCCATCATCTCGTGATAGAGGTCGTTGCCCTCGCGCGTGCGCTCGCCGACGCCGGCGAACACCGAATAGCCGCCGTGCTTCTTGGCGATGTTGTTGATCAGCTCCATGATGATGACGGTCTTGCCGACGCCGGCGCCGCCGAACAGGCCGATCTTGCCGCCGCGCGCATAAGGCGCCAGCAGGTCGACCACCTTGATGCCGGTGACCAGGATCTCGGCCTCGGTCGACTGTTCGATGAATTCGGGCGCCGCCCGGTGGATCGGCGAGCGCAGCTTGGTCTTGACCGGCCCGCGCTCGTCGACGGGCTCGCCCACGACGTTGATGATGCGGCCCAGCGTCTCGGGACCCACCGGCACCGCGATCGGCTCGCCGGTATCCACCACCTCGGCGCCACGCACCAGCCCGTCGGTGGTGTCCATCGCGATGGTCCGCACCGTGTCTTCGCCAAGATGCTGCGCCACCTCGAGCACCAGGGTCTTGCCCTGGTTCTGCGTATGCAGCGCGTTCAGGATGTACGGCAACTCGCCGTCGAACTTGACGTCGACGACGGCGCCGATGACCTGGGAGATGGTGCCGACATTGTTCTTCGCCATGGTGGTCGTCCTTCGCTAATTCCTACCGCGCGCCGGCGCGTCGCCCCCCTCCCCCTCAAGGGGGAAGGTCAGGGTGGGGGGTAAGACATATCCCGCGATCATCACAGCGCCTCGGCACCGGAGATGATCTCGATGAGTTCCTTGGTGATCCCCGCCTGACGCGAGCGGTTATAGGTGGTGGTGAGCCGGTCGATCATGTCGCCGGCGTTGCGCGTGGCGTTGTCCATCGCCGTCATGCGCGCGCCCTGCTCGCTAGCCGCATTCTCGAGCAGCGCCGTATAGATCTGCACCGCGAGATTGCGCGGCAGCAGCTCGCCGAGGATCTCCGCCTCTTCCGGCTCGAACTCGTAGATCGCGCCCGACGTGGCGACGCTCTCCTGCTTGGCCGGCGGGGCGAAGGGGACGAGCTGCTGGCGGGTGACGACCTGGCTGATCGCCGAGCGGAAGCGATTGAAGATAATGGTAGCGACGTCGAACTCGCCGGCCTCGAACAGGCTCAGCAGGCGCCCGGCAATCGCCTCGGCGGCGTCGAAGGCGAGCTTCGGCCGGCCGACATCGGTCTTGCTCTCGACGATGAGCCGGGCATGGTCGCGGCGCAGCGAGTCGCGCCCCTTGCGGCCGATGGTGAGCAGCTTCACCGTCTTGCCGGCGCCCTGCAGCTGGCGGATGGTGCGCCGCGTCTCGCGCAGGATGGTGGCGTTGAAGCCGCCAGCGAGCCCTCGGTCGGAGGTGGCGACGACGATGAGATGCGTGGCATCGGCACCGGTGCCGGCGAGGAGACGCGGGGCGTTGGTCTGCCCCTTGAGGTTCGAGGCCAGCGAGGTGAGCATGCGCTCCATCCGCGCCGCATAGGGTCGCGCCGCCTCGGCCTGCTCCTGCGCACGCCGCAGCCGCGAGGCCGCCACCATCTTCATCGCCGACGTGATCTTCTGCGTCGAGCGGACGGAGCGGATGCGAACCCGCAATTCCTTGAGCGTAGCCACGCGCCGGCGGCTCCTTAGGCGAAGCTTTTGGCGAAGGCGTCGAGGAAGGCCGCAAGCTCCTTCTCGATGTCGGCGGCGATCTCGCGCTTCGTGCGGATCGCTTCGAGGATCTGCGGCTTGCGCGACTTGAGCTCGCCCAGCATCGCCGCCTCGAAGCGCGTCACCTGCGACACTTCGACCTTGTCGAGATAGCCGCGAGTCCCGGCGAAGATCGACACCACCTGCTCCTCGACCGGCATCGGCGAGTATTGCGGCTGCTTCAACAGCTCGGTGAGCCGCGCGCCGCGCGCCAGCAGGCGCTGGGTCGAGGCGTCGAGGTCGCTGGCGAACTGGGCGAAAGCGGCCATCTCGCGGTATTGCGCCAGCTCGAGCTTGATCTTGCCGGCGACCTGCTTCATCGCCTTGATCTGCGCCGCCGAGCCGACGCGGCTGACCGAGAGGCCGACATTGATGGCCGGACGGATGCCGCGATAGAAGAGATCGGTCTCGAGGAAGATCTGCCCGTCGGTGATCGAGATGACGTTGGTCGGGATATAGGCGGAGACGTCGCCGGCCTGGGTTTCGATCACCGGCAGCGCGGTGAGCGAGCCGGAGCCATGCTCGTCGTTCATCTTGGCGGCGCGCTCGAGCAGCCGCGAATGGAGATAGAAGACGTCGCCGGGATAGGCTTCGCGGCCGGGCGGGCGGCGCAGCAGCAGCGACATCTGGCGATAGGCCACCGCCTGCTTGGAGAGGTCGTCATAGACGATGACCGCGTGCATGCCGTTGTCGCGGAAGAACTCGCCCATGGCGCAGCCGGCGTAAGGCGCCAGGAACTGCAGCGGTGCCGGCTCGGAAGCGGTCGCGGCGACGACGATCGAGTAGTCGAGCGCGCCGTAATCCTGCAGCGTCTTGACGATCTGCGCCACGGTGGAGCGCTTCTGGCCGACCGCAACATAGACGCAATAGAGTTTGCGTTTCTCGTCGCCGCCGGCGTTGACCGCCTTCTGATTGAGGAAGGCGTCGATGGCGACCGCGGTCTTGCCGGTCTGGCGGTCGCCGATGATGAGCTCGCGCTGGCCGCGGCCGACCGGTACCAGCGCGTCGATCGCCTTCAAGCCCGTCTGCACCGGTTCGTGCACCGAGCGGCGCGGAATGATCCCCGGCGCCTTGACCTCGACGCGGGCGCGCGTCACGTCCTTGAGCGGCCCCTTGCCGTCGATCGGATTGCCCAGCGCGTCGACGACGCGGCCCAGCAGCCCCTTGCCGACGGGAACGTCGACGATGGCGCCGGTGCGCTTCACCGTGTCGCCTTCGCGGATGCCGGTGTCGCTGCCGAAGATCACGACGCCGACATTGTCGGTCTCGAGGTTCAGCGCCATTCCCTTGACGCCGTTCGGGAACTCGACCATCTCGCCGGCCTGGACCTTGTCCAGCCCGTAGATGCGGGCGATGCCGTCGCCCACCGACAGTACCTGGCCGACCTCGGCGACGTCCGCCTCGGTGCCGAAATTGGCGATCTGGTTCTTCAGGATTGCGGAGATCTCCGCCGCCCGGATTTCCATCACTGAACCCCCTTCATGGCAAGCTGCAGGCGATTGAGCTTGCTCCTAAGCGATGCATCCACCATGCGCGACCCGACGCGGACGACCAGGCCGCCCAGCAGGTTCGGATCGATCTCGATGTCGACGGCGACCTTGCGGCCGACTGCCTTGCGCAATTGCTCGTTCACTGCCTCGTGCTGCTGCGGCGACAAATCCTGCGCGGTAACCACATGCGCGGTGACCTCGCCGCGCGCCTCAGCGAGGCGGCGCAGATAGCCTTCGATCATGTCCGGCAGGGCGAAGAGGCGCCGGTTCTGCGCCAGCAGCCCGAGGAAGTTGCGGGCGAGCGGCGACACCTGCGCCAGCTCGGCCAGCGCCGCGATGCCCTTGGCCTGCGCCTCGCGCGACAGCACCGGGCTGCGGATGAGGCGGCGCAGATCGCCGCTGTCGCGCAGCATGGCGCGCAGATTGCGCAGATCGCCGGCCACGGCGTCGAGCGCCTTGCGCTCGTCAGCGAGTTCGAACAGCGCCGCCGCATAGCGGTCGGCCAATCCGGATACGCCTTTCGCTTCCGCTGCCACGTGAAATCTGTCCTCGTTTTCCCTGTGACGAGAGCGTCGGATCGGGGATGCCTGAAATGACGCGCTCTCCCGCCGGTCTTCAACGGGAAAAACCCGCGGCGCGCCAGCGCGCCCGGAAAGCGCGGCGCGTTCTAGCACAGGGGTTGGCGCGGTGCAACATGGCGGCGACCGGCCATTTGTCAGGCGTTCGGCCGCGCACCGCTTCGGTGCGAACGAAGGGGGTACGCCCGTGATCCGCGCTATGATGGCCGCTTCAGGCGGCGAAGGGCACGGCCGCCCGCGCTTCCGCCGCCTTTTGCCAGCCCGGCAGCTCGGCCAGTTCGCCCCGCCAGCGGCGGATCGCGGCGTAAGACTCGAGCGGATAGCGCGCGCGATCGGCGACCACGAAGGACGCGCCGATGGCGAGATCGGCGACAGTAAGGCGATCGCCGGCGATAAACGGCGCCGCGGCGAGCTGGCGCTCCAGCACCTCGGCGCAGCGGCTGAACAACCCGGCGCCCCGATCGATCTCCGCCGCCGAGGCCGCGCCCTTGCCGAGCAGCGGCTTCACCATATTCTCAAAGGCCAAGACGGCACAGGCCGGGTCCCAATGCGCGCTCTCCCAGAAGAGCCAGCGCTCGACCAACAGGCGAGCGCGCGTCGCTTCCGGCAGCAGCCCCGCTTCCGGCAGCATCGACGCGAGATACTGCAGGATGGCGTTCGATTCCCACAGCACGTAGCCGTCATCGCAAAGCACCGGCATGCGCCGGTTGGGATTGAGCGCGGCGATCTCCGGCGCGTTCTGCTCGCCCTTGAACAGGTGGACGACGCGCAGCTCGTAATCGAGACCGAGATGGTCGGCGGCAAGCATCACCTTGAACGAGCGCGGCGACGGCGGAAAGGCATAGAGCTTCATCGCGGCACCTCGTTCGCGGCAGCTGCCGCTTGCGCGGCAAAGCCCTCGAGTATGCCGCCCCAGCCGCCATCGACCTTGGCGCGGTAGTCCGCGGCGCCGTCGCCGATCCGGTCGAGATGGCGATGCTCGAACTCGACCCGCGTCGCGTCCGCGCCGTCGGCGATGAACCGCACCTCGACCTCGGTCACGAGGGCGGGATCGTGTTGAAAGCCGCCGCCGACGCAGCTGTTGCCGATCTGCCAGGAAAGCACCAGCCGCTCCGGCGGCTGCCACACCAGCACATGGCCGATCTCGCTGTCCGAGCCGTCGACGCAGCGGTGATACCAGCGCCCGCCGGGGAAGGGCTCGATGATCGCCGCCGCCATCGGCGATTTCCCGATATGTGCCTGTCGCGGCCACCAGCCGTCAATGCCGGCGGTGAAGACCGAAAAGGCGATCGCCTGCGGCGCCGCCACGCGCAGGCTCTTGCGCACCGGGGCGATGGTCACGGTACGGGTCATGGCTGCTCCTTCTTCTCCCTTTTCTCTGGTGTCCTGGCCGCGGCTTCGGCCGCGGCGCCGAAGGCGCCCAGCGCTTCGTCCCAGAAGCCGTCGAGCCACTGCCGGATCGCCGCCAGGCCGCGCGGGTCGATGCGGTAGACGCGGCGCGCGCCGTCGGGCTCATCGGCCACGAGACCGGCCTCCTTCAGCACCTTCAGATGCTGCGACACTGCCGGCCGGCTGACCGGCAGGCCGGCGGCGAGCGTAGCCACCGACCGCGGTCCCCGACGCAGCCGCTCGAAGACCTCGCGGCGGGTCGGATCAGCCAGGGCGGCGAAGGCATTTACGTAAGTCATAACTTACCGTAAGATAAAACTTACGGACCGTCAAGCGGTCTCCGTCCGCTACGTCGGACTCGCGATCTGCTCCTCTCCGCCCCCTGGGGCGGAGAGGCCGGGTGAGGTGGGGTAGCCGTGGCGCAGGCCATGTCGCCGCGGACGCACCCCGGCCCACGGCGGCGATCCGCGCGCCCACCTCATCCTAAATCCTTCTCCGCCCTGAAGGGCGGAGAAGGATTTGCAGCTTCGGCGACGAGGGCTCTCCGTACCTCACAGGAAGCTGTAGGGGTCGACGTCCGCCTGGACACGGACATTGCCGGGCACCTTCACCTTGGCGAGCCACTGCCGCAACACCGCCTGGATGTGCACCTCGCGCCGGGTCTTGAGCAGGAAGCGGCGGCGATGCCGGCCGCGCAGCACGGCGAGCGGCGCCGGCGCCGGGCCCAGCACCTCGACCCCCGGCATCTGCGGCTGGGCGCGGGCATAGGCGCGGGCGGCGAGATCGGCGCCGTCATCGTCGGGGGCGGAGATGATCAGCGCGGCGAGCCGGCCGAAAGGCGGCCAGCCATGGGCGCGGCGCGACTCGGCTTCGGCGGCAAGGAAGCGGTCGCGGTCATCGGCGATCAGGGCGCGCATCACCGGATGCTCCGGCATATAGGTCTGGAGATAGACCGTGCCCGCCCGCTCGGCGCGGCCAGCGCGGCCGGCCACCTGATGCAGCAGCTGGAAGGTGCGTTCGGCCGCGCGCAGATCGCCGCCGTTGAGGCCGAGATCGGCGTCGACCACGCCGACCAGCGTGAGCAGCGGAAAGTGGTGCCCCTTCGCCACCACCTGCGTGCCGATGAGCACGTCCACGGCGTGGCCGGCGACGCTGTCGATCAGCTCGGCGGCGGCATGCGGGCCGATCAGCGTGTCGCTCGCCATCACCGCCAGCCGCGCCTTGGGAAAGCGCAGCGCCATCTCCTCGGCCAGGCGCTCCACCCCGGGGCCGCAGGCGGCGAAGCTCGCGGCGTCGCCGCAGCTCGGGCACAGCGGCGGCATCGGTTCGCTATGGCCGCAATGATGGCATTGCAGCCGGCCGTGGAAGCGGTGCTCGACCAGCCAGGCGGTGCAGTTCGGGCATTGCAGGCGGAAGCCGCAGCTGCGGCACAGCGTCAGCGGCGCGTAGCCGCGCCGGTTCAGGAACAGCATCGCCTGCTCGCCCGCCGCCAGCGTCTCGCCGAGCGCCGCGACCAGCGGCGGCGCGAGGAAGCGCTGCCGCTCCGGCCTGGCGCGGCGCATGTCGATCATGCGGATCTCCGGCAACCGCGCCGCGCCGTGGCGCGCCGGCAGGTGCAGGCGCTGATAGCGATGCTGCTCGACGTTGAGCGTGGTCTCGAGCGAGGGCGTCGCCGAGACCAGCACGATCGGCAGCTGCGCCAGCGAGGCGCGCACCACCGCCATGTCGCGCGCGTGATAGATGACGCCGTCCTCCTGCTTGAAGGAACCGTCATGCTCCTCGTCGACGACGATCAGGCCGAGATCGGGAAACGGCAGGAACAGCGCCGAGCGCGCGCCCACCACCACCGGCACCTTGCCCTCGGCGATGCCGCGCCAGGTGTCGCGCCGCTCGGCATGGCCGAGGTCGCTGTGCCATTGCGCCGGTTCGGCGCCGAAGCGCTCGGCATAGCGCCGCTGCCATTGTCCGCTGAGCGCGATCTCGGGCAGCAGCACCAGCGCCTGGCACCCGCGCTCGAGCGCCGCGGCGATGGCGGCGAAATAGACCTCGGTCTTGCCCGAGCCGGTGACGCCGTCGAGCACCGTCGTGCTGAAGCCGCCCTGTTTCACTTTGGCGACGAGTTCGGCGGCGGCGATTTCCTGGGCCGAGGAGAGCAGCGCGCCCGGCCGGCGCCAGTCCGGAAGCGCGCGCGGCGGCCGGCCGGGCAGCGCCACCGTTTCGACGAGTCCGAGGCCGACCAGCGCGCGCACCACGCCGGGGCCGCAGCCGGCGCGGCGCGCAAGGTCGATGGCGGGCGCCGGCGGTCCGTCGGCGAGCGCCTGGAGCACGCGCTTGCGCGCCCGGGTCGGCGGCGGCTCGGCATCGAGCGCGACGCGGCCGCGCTCGGTCAGCGCATAGCCGGTGAGCGCGCGCGCCGGATAGAGCGCGTCGCCGACGCTCATCGCCATGCGCAGCACCGCGCCCGGCGGCGTCACGGTATAGGCGGCGACCCAGTCGACCAGCCGGCGCAGCGACGGCGTCATCGGCGGCACGTCGAGCCGCTCGCCGATCCGCTTCAGCTTCGCCGCGGCGACCTCGCCCGTGGCCTCGCCCCAGACGACGCCGAGAAACGCGTTGTTGCCCAAAGGCGCGGCAACGAAATCGCCGGGTTGCAGCACGACGCCGTGCGGCGCGAGATAGTCGTAGGCGCCGGCCAACGGCAACGGCAAGAGCACGCTCGCGCGCGGCTCGTTCGGCGCCGGCATCGCGCGATCGGCAGCCGCGCGAGAACTGGCGTGGCGGTCGGGCATGGGTTACACTCTTAGTCTGAAAGCGCTGCGCGTGCCAGCCGAGGCGACGGGAAAAAGGGGATTCGACCGGCATGAAATTCTTCATCGACACGGCCGATCTCGCGGAGATCCGCGATCTCGCCGCGACGGGTCTGGTCGACGGCGTCACCACCAACCCGTCGCTGGTGGCAAAGACCGGGCGCAATTTCCTCGAGGTGGTGCGCGAGATCTGCGCCGTGGTGCCGGGACCGGTCAGCGCCGAGGTGACCGCGACCGATCACGCGACGATGCTGGCCGAAGGTCGCAAGCTCGCCAAGCTCGCGCGCAACGTCGCGGTCAAGGTGCCGCTGACCCCCGACGGTCTCAAGACCTGCCGCACGCTCGCCAATGAAGGCACGCTGGTCAACGTCACCTTGTGCTTCTCGGCGGCGCAGGCGCTGCTGGCCGCGAAGGCCGGGGCGAGCTTCATCTCGCCCTTCGTCGGCCGGCTCGACGACGTCGGCAGCGACGGCATGGCGCTCATCCGCGACATCGTGCAGATCTACCGCAACTACCCCGGTCTCAAGACCGAGGTGCTGGTCGCCTCCATCCGCCACCCCATCCATGTGATCGAGGCGGCGAAGCTGGGTGCGCATGTCGGAACCCTGCCGCCCAGCGTCCTGCGCCAGATGTTCCAGCACCCGCTCACCGAGAAAGGCCTCGCCGCCTTCCTCGCCGACTGGGCCAAGACCGGCCAGTCGATCCTCGGCGAAACCAAGGCCGCGGCGGAATAGGAAGGGCTCACTCGTGGATCGTCCCAAGGACAAGACGACCCCCGCCGAGCCGGTCCGACCGGCGCTTCCCGCGCGCCCCGCCATCGGCGCCGCCGAGGTGGCGGCCTATCTGCGACAGCACCCGGATTTCCTGATCGAACACAGCGACCTGCTGCAGATCCTGACGCCGCCGAGCCAGCAGCGCGGCGAGCGCGTGGTCGACATGCAGCAGTTCATGCTGCAGCATCAGCGCGCCGAGATCGCGCGTCTGAAGGGCCAGCAGCGCGCGCTGGTCGGCACCAGCCGGGCCAATCTCGCCAGCCAGGCGCGCGTTCATTCGGCGGTGCTGGCGCTGCTCGCCGCCAGCAGCTTCGAGCAGCTCATCCAGATCGTCACCACCGACCTTGCGGTGCTGCTCGACGCCGACGTCGTCACCATCGCGGTCGAATCTTCGGGACCGCAGCGCCCGCGCCTCAACCATCAAGGCGTGCAGATACTCGATCCCGGCACCGTCGACGCCGTGCTCGGCGTCGATCGCGACGTGGTGCTGAGCAGCGACGGCGAAGGCGATCCCATGCTGTTCGGCGACGGCGCCGGGCTGGTGCGGTCTGCGGCGCTACTGCGCCTCTCGGTGAGCGCCGCGGCGCCGGCCGGGCTGCTCTGCATCGGCATGCGCCGGCCGGGCAAGTTCCATGGCGGCCAGGGCACCGAACTCCTGGGCTTCCTCGCCCGCGCGCTCGGCATCACCATCGCCGCCTGGCTCGACCTCCCGGCATGAGGCCGGCGCGCGGCCCCGCACCGGTGCCGCTCGCCCGCTTTGCCGCTTCACCCGATCTCGCCGACGCCATCGCACGCTGGCAGAGCTGGCTATCCTCCGAGCGCCGCGCCTCGCCGCACACGCTTGCGGCCTATGGCCGGGATCTCGCGGCGTTTCTCGATTTCCTCGGCGAGCATCTGGGCGGCCTCTGCGACCTCGCCGCGCTCGACGCCCTCGCCCCGGCGGATTTCCGCGCCTATCTCGCGCGCCGCGCCGCCGACGCCGCGATGCGCAGCTCGAGCGCGCGCGCGCTCTCGGTGCTGCGGGGATTCTTCCGCTTCCTCGACCGGCGCGGGCTCGCCCACAACGCCGCTCTCGCCGCGGTGCGCACGCCAAAGCTGCCCCGCTCGGTGCCGAAGGCGCTGTCGCCCGAGGACGCAGCGGCGGCGCTCGACAGCGCCGAGGAGGAGACGCGCCTCCCGTGGATCGGCACGCGCGATCGGGCGCTCTTGTTCCTGCTCTATGGCTGCGGCCTCAGGCTCGGCGAGGCGCTGGGGCTGACGCGCCGCGAGGCGCCGCTGGCGCCGGGCATGCTCAGTGTCACCGGCAAGGGTGGCAAGACGCGCGTGGTGCCGGTGCTGCCGGCGGTAGCCGAGGCGGTTGCGGATTACGTCGCCATCTGTCCCTGGCGCCTGGCGCCGGACGACGCGCTGTTCCTCGGCGCGCGCGGCGGGCCGCTCCATCCGCGGCTGGTGCAGAAGAAGATGGCGGCGCTGCGCGCGCAGCTCGGCCTGCCGGAGCGGGCGACGCCGCATGCGCTGCGTCACAGCTTCGCCACGCATCTGCTGGCGGGCGGCGGCGACCTCCGCGCCATCCAGGAGCTGCTCGGCCATGCCAGCCTGACCACGACGCAGCGCTACACCGCCATCGACGCCGCCCGCCTCGCCGCGGTCTACGACAAGGCGCATCCGCGCGCGAAGCGCGGATGACGTGCGATACCGGGCGCAACGCGACGGGCAATTTTATCGCGCCGGCGTCGCGCGCCACACCACCACCGCCGCAGCGAGTTGCACGAGCCCACCGAGCAGCAGGGAGAAGCACAGGCCCCGCGCACCGCCCTGCGCCATCGCATAGACCGTACCAAGGACGGCCACGCCGATCGTCGCACCAGCCATCCGCGCTACGTTGATCAGCGCCGCCGCCGTTCCCGAGCGTTCGGCGCTCATGGAGCCGACCGCGGCGCCCATGAGCGGACCGGTCGCGAGGCCCATTCCGAGCCCGGCCAAAACCATCCCGGCCTCGGCGGCGAAGAGCGAGTGACCGAACGCCGTGGCGCCGATCAGCAGGAGGCCGCAACCGATCACCGCCACGCCGCCGCCGGTCATGACCCGGCCTCCGAGCCGTTGCGTCAGTGTGCCTGAGAGGGGCGAGACGATGACGAATGCCAGCGCCATCGGCATCAGCGCGAGGCCGGCGCCGACCGGATCGAGCGTGCCGGCGCTCTGCCAGGTGAGCGGCAGCAGAAACAGCACGCCGTACATGCCGAAGGTCATGCCGGCGGTCGCGACGATCGCGCCGCTGAAGTCGCCTGCGCGGAACATGTCCAGGGGAACGAGGGCGCGCGCCCCTCGCCGCGCCTCGATCTTCAGGAACAAGACGAGGGCCGCGAGAGCAACCGCGACGGCAACGGCAGCGGCCATGATGGCGCCGTGCGCTTCGATGGCGGCGACGGCGAGACCGCCCAGCGCCAGCGCGCCCAGGAGCTGGGCAAGCCCGTCAAAGGAGCGATCCTGCGGGTCGGCGGATTCCGGGATGGTCGGTGGCGCCAGGGCCAGGGCCGCCACGCCGAGCGGCACCACGACGAGAAAGATGCTGCGCCAGCCGAAGCGATCGATCAGCAGCCCGCCGAGGCTCGGACCGATGACAAAGGCGAGCCCGTTGCAGCCCGCCCAGATGCCGAGCGCTCTGCCGCGTTCCTTCGCATCGGGCCAAGCCACGCGGATGATCGCCAGAGAGGCCGGCAACAGCAAGGCGGCGCCGAGCCCGGCAAGCGTCCGTCCGGCAATCAGGATCGGGACCGAGGGGGCAGCGGCGCACAGCAGGGACGCCGCCGTGAACACCGCCGCGCCGGCCATGAAGATGCGCCGGCGGCCGAGGATATCGGCCAGCAACCCGCCGGTGAGCAGAAGCACGGCGTAGACGAGGTTGTAGCTGTCCACCACCCATTGCAGCGCGCCGACCTCGGCATGGAAGTACGCGCCGATCGGCCGGACCGCGAGATTGACGACGGAGGTGTCGACCTGCGCGACGAGCACGGCGATGCAGAGCGTCGGAAGGGTGAGCCAAGCGGAGCGGCTGCGCCTTTGTCGCTTGTCGTCCGGAAAGCGGTCGCCATCGCCGCGCATGGAGCGATCCCGTCAATGACAATGATCTCTCGAGCATAGGCCTTGTGCGCCTGTCGATGCTTCGGTCAGCGCCGAAGCGTAGATGGGTCCGCCAGTTGTTCGGACCGACGCGCGACGAAGCCGCCGCCTTCGCCAAGAGAGCAATTTTCCCCAAGTCGAGAGCGCCAATCGCGGTCATAGTCGCGCCATCGCAAGGACAAACGAGGAGATCGTGATGGCGAGCATCGCGAAGGAGATCGTGACGAAGGCGAGCCCTGCGGCGGTATGGGACGCGATCCGCGATATCGGCGCGCTCCACACGCGACTCGTTCCCGGCTTCGTCATCGCGACGGAGCTGATCGCGGGAGGCCGCAGGGCAACCTTCGCCAACGGCCAGACCGTCGACGAGCCGATCGTTGCTTTGAACGAGGATACTCGCCGGCTCGTCTGGACGGCGGTCGGTGGCGGCCTGGGATTGACCCATTACAACGCGGCCGTTCAGGTCTTTCCCCGCGAAGCCGGCGGCAGCCGCATCGTCTGGACGGCGGATCTGCTGCCGAATGACGCCGCGGCGGCGGTCAGCGGCATGATGGAGCAAGGTGCCGCCGCGATGGCGCGCGCGCTCGACCGGCTGCCGGCATCGACGGCGAGTTGACGCCGATCAAATCCGCCGGATCGCCGCAAACGCCGCCGCCGACCCCGCACCCATGACGAGGAAGGCCAGCAGCCAGGCCATGCGCGAGCCCTCGCCGCCGGCGAGGTCGAGCACGAAGCCCACGGCGAGCGGACCGATGAAGGCGCCGCTGAAGCCGAGGACCGCGTGGACGGCGAGCGTGGCGCCGCGCTGGCCCGGCGCGGCCGCCGCCACCGCGCCGCCGGTGAGCGCCGCCGAATCGCCCATGATCGCCATGTGATAGACGAGGCAGAGCACGGCCACGACCGCCACCGGCGCGCCGGTGCTGAGGCCGGTGACCACCGCCATCGCCGCCGAGAACAGCATGATGCGGCCGATCAATCGGCGCCGGTCCGAGCGCGTCGCCAGCTCGGCGCCGTAGATGCTGGCGGCGGTGCTGAGCAGCACGATCGCCGTGGTGAGCCAGCTCGCCGCGGCGATGCCTGCGCTGTCGCCGGCAAAGCGCGCCGCCTGGACGAGAAACGCCACCAGCCAGGAGCGCAGCGCGAACAGCTCCCAGGTATGGCCGGTATAGCCGAGCACGAAGGCCATGGCGGCGCGGTTGCGGAACACCGGGCGGAAATCGAGCGCGCGGCGGCGCTCGCCCTCCGGCGCCAGCTCTGCCGGGCTCGCGCGCCGGACCAGCAGCAGCACCAGCGCGAAGGCCAGCGCCGCGCCAGCCGCCGCCGCGGCGAACGCGCCGCGCCAGCCGAGCCAGACGGCGGCCTCGCCGGTGAAGGCGAAGGAGAGCGCGGTGCCGAGGCTGAAGCCGCCGGTGTAGAAGGCGACGTAGCGGCCCTGCCGCGGTCCCTCGACGCGATCGGTGAGCAGCTTCAGCCCCGGCATGTAGCCGCCGGCGAGTCCGACCCCGGCCAGGGCGCGGAGCAGCAGCGCCGACCAGAAGCCTTCGGCGAACAGCGCATAGGCGAGCGAGGCGGCGCCGGTGATGACGAAGGACAGCAGATATATCCGGCGCGGATCCATGCGGTCGGTCGCGCCGACCAGCGGCGGCACCGCCGCGACATAGCCGGCGAAGAAGATGCCGCTGATCCAGCCCGCCTCGGTGTTGCTGAGCCCCCAGTCGCGCTGGAACGCCGGCAGCAGCGCCGAGAAGCTGGAGGTGCCCAGCATGCTCAGCACCTCGGTGAGGCAGAGCAGCGTCAGTAGCGCCGCGCCGCCAAGCGCGGCGGCCTCGGCGCGCGGCAGCGGCTCGGCCGGAGGAACGGCGTCCCGGGTCACGCCCTAAATATGAATCGGATGTCCCTCGACCGCCAGCGCGGCTTCCTTGACCGCTTCGTTGAGCGTCGGATGGGCGTGGCAGGTGCGCGCGATGTCCTCGGCGCTGGCGCCGTATTCCATCGCGAGCGCCGCCTCGGCGATCATCGTGCCGGCATCGGGACCGATGATGTGGACGCCGAGCACGCGGTCGGTCTTGGCGTCGGCGAGGATCTTGACGAAGCCCTCGGTATCGGCGTTGGCGCGAGCGCGGGCATTGGCGGAGAACGGGAACTTGCCGGTCTTGTAGGCGATGCCGGAGGATTTCAGCTCCTCCTCGCCGCGTCCCACCGTAGCGACCTCGGGCCAAGTGTAGACCACCGCGGGAATGACGCCGTAATTGACGTGGCCCTTCTGGCCCGCCAGATGCTCGGCCAGCACCGCGCCCTCTTCCGAGGCCTTATGCGCCAGCATCGGCCCGGCGATGACGTCGCCGATGGCGTAGATGCCCTTCACATTGGTGGCGAAGCCGTCATCGACCTGGATGTGGCCCTTGTTGTCGATGGCGATGCCGGCGGCCTCGAGGCCGAGCCCGTCGGTATAGGGCCGCCGGCCGATGGCGACGAGCACGACGTCGCAGGCGAGCTCCTCGCGCGGGCCGCCCTGTGCCGGCTCCAGGCCGAGGGTGACGCCCGACTTGCCGCGCCGCGCCGAGACCACCTTGGTGCCGAGGCGGAACGTGAAACCCTGCTTGGTCAGCACGCGCTGCAGATTGCGCGCGAGTTCGCCGTCCATGCCGGGGGTGATGCGATCGAGGAACTCCACCACCGTCACGGTGCTGCCGAGCCGGCGCCAGACCGAGCCCATCTCGAGCCCGATATAGCCGCCGCCCACCACCACCAGATGCTTGGGCACCGCCGGCAGCGACAGCGCGCCGGTGGAGGAGACGATTGCCTTCTCGTCGATCTCGACGCCGGGCAGCGCCACGACGTCGGAGCCGGTGGCGATGATGATGGATTTTCCGGTCAGCTCCTGCGCGGCCCCGCCGTCGATCGGCGTCACCGCCAGCTTGCCCGGCGCGGTGAAGCGCGCCGCACCCTTGATGTAGTCAACCTTGTTCTTGCGGAACAGAAACTCGACGCCGCGCGTGTTGTCGAGGACCACCTTGTCCTTGTGCGCCATCAGCGTCGGCAGGTCGAGCTCCACCCCCGACACCTTGACGCCGTGAACGGCGAGCCCGTGCCGCACCTCCTCGTACTTCTCCGAGGATTGCAGCATCGCCTTCGACGGGATGCAGCCGACATTGAGGCAGGTGCCGCCGAGGCTGCCGCGCTTCTCGACGCAGGCGGTCTTGAGGCCGAGCTGCGCCGCGCGGATGGCCGCGACATAGCCGCCCGGCCCGCCGCCGATGATGATGACATCGTAAGCCTGCTCGGTCATTGCCCCTCGCTCCGATCTCCGATTCCCCTCAGACCGCGAACAGCATGCGCTCGGGGTTCTCGATGCACTCCTTGACGCGCACCAGGAAGGTCACGGCCTCGCGACCGTCGACGACGCGGTGGTCGTAGGAGAGCGCCAGATACATCATCGGCCTCAACTCGATCTTGTCGCCCACCGCGACCGGACGCTTCTGGATCTTGTGCATGCCGAGGATGCCGGATTGCGGCGGGTTGAGGATCGGCGTCGACATCAGCGAGCCATAGATGCCGCCGTTGGAAATGGTAAAGGTACCGCCGGAGAGCTCGTCGAGCGACAGCTTTCCGTCGCGCGCGCGGCGGCCGAACTCGGCGATCTTCTTCTCGATCTCGGCGAAGTCGAGCGCGTCGGCGTCGCGCACCACCGGCACCACCAGCCCCTGCTCGGTGCCGACCGCGACGCCGATGTCGTAATGGTTCTTGTAGACCAGGTCGTCGCCGTCGATCTCGGCATTGACCGCCGGGATATCTTTCAGCGCGACGATGCAGGCTTTGACGAAGATCGACATGAAGCCGAGGCGCACGCCGTACTTCTTCTCGAAGCTGTCGCGATAGCGCTCGCGCAGCGCCATCACCTCGCTCATATCCGCCTCGTTGAAGGTGGTGAGCATGGCGGCGTTGTTCTGCGCCTCCTTGAGCCGCTCGGCGATGCGGCGCCGCAGCCGCGTCATGCGCACGCGCTCCTCGCGCGCGCCGGGCGGGCGCGGCGCCGCAGGCGCGGGCTTCGCGGCGGGCGCACGCTCCGCGGCGGCGAGCACATCGCCTTTGGTCAGCCTGCCGTCCTTGCCCGAGGCGGCGATGCCGGCGGGATCGAGCTTGCTCTCCTCGACCAGCTTGCGCACCGCCGGGCCCGAGCGCTCGAGCAGATCGGCGCCGCCCGCGGACGCGGCGGCAGCAGCGGGCGTCTTCGCCGCGGCCGGCGCCACCACGGCGGGGGCGACTTGCGGCTTGGCCGCCGGCGCCTTGGCGGCGCCCTCGCCGATGCGCCCCAGCAGAGCACCGACCGCGACATTGGCGCCTTCGGCCACGGATATTTCGGAGAGCGTGCCGGCGGCCGGCGCGTTGACCTCGAGCGTGACCTTGTCGGTCTCGAGCTCGACCAGCGGATCGTCCATGGCGACGCTGTCGCCGACCTTCTTGAGCCAGCGCGCCACCGTCGCCTCGTTCACGGATTCGCCCAGCGCGGGCACTTTGATCTCGGTCGCCATTCTTGTCCCCGCTTGTCGGCTCGGATTTCGGTCAGGTGAGAGTAAGCGCTTCGTCGACCAGCTTCGCCTGCTCGGCGTTGTGCCGCTTCAGCAGCCCGGTCGCCGTCGCCGCCGCCTCGGGGCGGCCGACATAGCGCGGCCGCTTGGCCTTGCCGCCCAATTCGACCAGCACCTGCTCGATGCGCCGGTCGAGGAAGGTCCAGGCGCCCATGTTCTGCGGCTCCTCCTGGCACCAGACGATTTCGGCGGCTTTGTAGCGGCCGATCGAGTCGGCCAGCGCCTTGGCCGGGAAGGGATGGAGCTGCTCGAGGCGGACGATGGCGATGTCGTGGATCTTGCGCTCGCGCCGCGCCTGGCGCAGGTCGTAATAGACCTTGCCCGAGCACAGCACGACCCGCTTCACCTTCTCGTCGGCAACCAGCGGATCGACCTCGTCGATGGTGCGGCGGAAGAAGGTACCGGGCCCCATCTCGGCCAAGCTCGACGGCACCTCGGGATGCCGCAGCAGCGACTTCGGCGTCATGATCACCAGCGGCTTGCGGAAGTCGCGGCGCACCTGCCGGCGCAGCGCGTGGAAATAGTTTGCCGAAGTCGTGAGATTGCAGACCTGCAGATTGTCCTCGCCGCAGAGCTGCAGGAAGCGCTCCAGCCGGGCCGAGGAATGCTCCGGCCCCTGCCCCTCATAGCCGTGCGGCAGCAGCATGACGAGGCCCGACATGCGCAGCCACTTGGCCTCGCCCGAGCTGATGAACTGATCGATGATCATCTGCGCGCCGTTGGCGAAATCGCCGAACTGCGCCTCCCACAGCACCAGCGCATGCGGGTCGGCGAGGCTGTAGCCGTATTCGAAGCCCAGCACCGCCGCCTCGGAGAGCGGGCTGTCGATGATTTCCAGCGGCGCCTGACCGGGGCGCACGTGGTTG
>DAHUYF010000172.1 GCA_027315365.1 Rhodospirillales bacterium
CGGCGGCGGCGCGACCTGCTCCGGAGCGGATGTGGGCGGCGGCGGCGGCTCGGCAGCTGCCTCGGGCGGGACGGTGCTTGGCGCCGGCGCCGCGCCGCTGACCTCCGCCGGCGCGCTGCTCGCTTCTGTCGGGCCGCCGCCGGAGTTGCCGCCGCTGGCGCCGGCCGCGCCGGGCGCGTCGCTCAACGTCACGCGGATGACGGTCGTGTCGGGCGGCGGAGCCATCACCCACAGCGCGATCAGGACAAGAGCCAGCAAGGCTCCGGCATGCAGCGCGAGCGAGGCCGCGAGCGAGCCGCGCCGCAGGCGCTGGGCGGTGAGCGCGCTCGGCGGCGCCGCGGCCGCGCGCGGCCCGGCGATCAGCGGCGACGAACCGCCTTCGATGACATCGCGTTCGGGCACGGCATCGGGATCCCGCAGCGACGGGTCTCCTTTTCGCGGGCGGGATGCCCCCCTGTTTCCGCCTCCGATCGCGTAAAGACTAGCGGCTTCGCTCGCGGCGGGTCCAGCCATCGCGCCGGGCGCCGGCGGCCGCGGGCTGGAAGCCCCCCGACAAAGCGGATAGGATCAATGCGGACGGGAGGATTCGCTTGGCCGAGTTGACGATGAGCGCCGGGGCGGGCCGGCTTGGCCGCCATCTGTCGCTGCTGGGCTTCTTGCTCGCGGCGCTGGCGGCGGTGCTGCTGGCGCTGGCGCCGATCGGCTGGCGCGCCGGCCTCTGGCATTTCCGCACCTCCTTCTGGTACCTGATGGAGCCCGCGGCCGTCCTTGGCGCCGCCGCCCTGCTCGTATCGCTGCCGGCGCTTTTCTGGTGGTCGGGCATGTCGGGCGGTGCGCGGCTGCTGGCGCTGCTCGGCCTGATCGGCGGCGCCGTCCTCGTCTATTACCCGCTTCAGTTCTACGCCAAGATATATTCGCTGCCGCTGATCCACAACACGCCGCTGCCGCGCATTCACGACATCACCACGGATGCCGCGAACCCGCCGGTCTTCGCCGCGACGCTGGCGGCGCGCGCGGCCGAACACGGCAATGCCGCGGCCTATGCCGGCGCCGAGCTTGCCCGGCAGCAGCAGGCGGCGTATCCCGACGTCGCGCCGCTACGCACCGCGCTGCCGCCGGCCGAGGCGTTCAAGCGTGCGCTCGCCGCCGCCGCGGGCATGTCGGGCTGGACCATCGTCCGGAGCGATCCCGCCGCGGGCACGATCGAGGGCAGCCAGCGCACGCTCTTCATGGGCTTCACCGACGATTTCGTCGTCCGCATCAGCGCCGACGGCGTCGGCAGCCGCATCGACATGCGCTCGGAAAGCCGCCAGGGGCAAAGCGATTTCGGCGTCAACGCCGGGCGCATCCGCGCCTATCTGGCGGCGCTGAAGCCGAGGCTGGGATAAGCGCCATGCTCGCCGAGAACAGCGCCCATCTGGCGGCGGCGCTCATCGTCCTGAGCCTGGTGCTGATGCTGGCAGCGCCGCTGGGCTATCGCCTGCGCCTCTGGTCGGCCTTGACTGCGCTGACGCGGGTGGTGGCGCTCGGCCTCGTCGCCGGTGCGCTGGCGGCCGCGCTGGCGGCGGTCTCGCTCGCCGCGGGCGGCTGGCGAGTGGGTCCGGGCACCACGATCCTGCTGCTGGCGATCGTCGTCATCGGCATCGCCGCCATCGCGCTGCCGGTGCGCGCCGGCCGCGTCGCGAAGAAGACGCCGTTCAACGACGTCACCACCGATACCGCCGACCCGCCGGCCTTCGTGGCGGTGCTGGCGCTGCGCCGCACCGAGCTGCCCGGCGCGGTCGGCGCCTGGGACCGCGGCCGGCTGGCGGCGCTGCAGCAGCGGACATATCCCGATCTCGCGCCGCTGCGCCTGGCGGCGGCGCCGGGCGAAGCCTTCGCCCGCGCGCGCGACGCCGCGCATGCGGTGGGCTGGACCGTCGTGGCCGAAGACGCGGCGCAAGGCCGGATCGAGGCGTGCGACCGCACGCGCTGGTTCGGCTTCGTCGACGACATCGTCGTCCGGTTGCGGCCGGACGGCGCCGGCACGCGCGTCGATCTGCGCTCGGCGAGCCGCGTCGGCATCTCCGATCTCGGCAAGAACCGGGCGCGCATCCGCGCCTACGCGGCGGCGCTCGGCGGCGGCGCGGCCTGACGCGGCGCGTCGTGGCCGCGGCGATTTGCAGTGTGCCTGCCGGCGTGGCAATTTGCGCTCCAACGACAAGGAGGAAGCAATGGCCGACCGGCTCAAGGGCAAGACGGCGCTCGTCACCGCGGCGGCGCAAGGCATCGGTCGCGCCTCGGCGCTGTCATTCGCCGCCGAGGGTGCGCGCGTCGTCGCCACCGATATCGACATGGGCAAGCTCGAGGCGCTGAAGCGCGACGCGCGCGGCGCGCTCGACATCCGCCGGCTCGACGCCACCGACGCCGCCGCCGTCACGGCGCTGGCGGGCGAGCTCGGCGCGATCGACGTGCTGTTCAACTGCGCCGGATTCGTCCATCACGGCACGGTGCTCGACTGCACCGAGAAGGATTGGGAGTTCACCCTGAACCTCAACCTCCGCAGCATGTACCTGACGATCCGCGCCTTCCTGCCGGCGATGCTGAAGCGCGGCACCGGCGCCTCGATCATCAACATGTCCTCGGGCGCCTCCTCGGTCAAAGGCGCGCCCAACCGCTTCGTCTACGGCACCAGCAAGGCGGCGGTGATCGGCCTCACCAAATCCGTCGCCGTCGACTTCATCAAGCAGGGCATCCGCTGCAACGCCATCTGTCCCGGCACCATCGCCACGCCTTCGCTCGAGGATCGCATCGCGGCGCAGGGCGGGACGCAGGCGGTGCGCGACGCCTTCGTCCAGCGCCAGCCGCTGGGCCGGCTCGGCACCGCTGAGGAGATCGCGGCGCTGGCGCTCTATCTCGCCAGCGACGAGGCGAGCTTCACCACCGGGGCGATCCACCTGATCGACGGCGGCTGGTCGCTTTGAACCCATCACAAGGAGAGGATTGATCCATGAAGCTGCTTCGCTATGGCCCGCCCGGCCAGGAAAAACCCGGGATGCTCGACCGCGACGGCGAGATTCGCGACCTCTCCGGCACGATCCCGGACCTGACGCCGGATGCGCTGTCGCCGGCGGTGCTCGACCGGCTGCGCAAGCTCAATGCGGCAAACCTGCCGCTCGTCCCCGGCACGCCGCGTATCGGTCCCTGCGTCGCGCAGGTGCCGAAGCTGGTCTGCGTCGGGCTCAACTATGTCGATCACGCCAAGGAAGGCGGCATGGCGATCCCGACGGAACCGGTGCTGTTCCTCAAGGCGGTCAGCTCGATCACCGGGCCGAATGACGACGTGATGCTGCCCAAAGGCGCGCAGAAGGGCGACTGGGAGGTCGAGCTCGGCATCGTCATCGGCAGCAAGACGCAGTATGCGAGCGAGTCCGACGCGCTCAAGCATGTCGCCGGCTACTGCGTCGTCAACGACGTTTCCGAGCGCAACTATCAGCTCGAGCGCGGCGGCAACTGGTCCAAAGGCAAGAGCGCCGACACCTTCTGCCCGCTGGGCCCGTGGCTGGTGACCGCCGACGAGGTGCCGGATCCGCAGGCGCTCGACCTCTTTTGCGAGCTGAACGGCCAGCGCATGCAGAACGGCTCGACCCGGAACATGATCTTCAACTGCGCCAAGATCGTCAGCTATATCAGCCACTTCATGACCTTGATGCCGGGCGACGTGATTCCCACCGGCACGCCCGCTGGGGTCGGCCTCGGCATGAAGCCGCAGCGCTTCCTCAAGCCGGGCGACGTCATGCGGCTGGGCGTTGCCGGCCTCGGCGAGCAGCGCCAGAAGGTGGTCGCCTGGGGCTGACGCGCAGCCCAGGCCCGGGCGGCGAGGCGGTGCGCCATCCGCCTCGCGCCCGGCGGTGGTGCTCGCGCACCGGCCGAGGCCGCTTGGCAGGCCGCTCGTCCCGGGGTTAGGCTCTCATGACGCCGGCGCGACCGGGGGGAGATGTTGCCGCCCGAGGCGTTTCCCAGCGGTAAGCAAAAAGCTGCGACGCGTGGGGGAAACATGGATATCGAAGACACGCTCAGGACGTATCGGCTGTTTTCCGGATCCTACGACCTGGTCTTCGGCCCGGTGTTCCACCCCGGGCGCAAGGAAGCGGTGCGCCTCGCCAACGACCGTCCGGCGCAGCGCATTCTCGAGGTCGGCGTCGGCACCGGCCTGTCGCTGCCCTATTTCCGCCGCGACGCCCGCGTCACCGGCATCGACGTCTCGGCCGAGATGCTGGCCAAGGCGCGCCGGCGGGTGGCGCGCCTGAAGCTGCAGCAGGTCGAGGCACTGCTGGTCATGGACGCCGAGAAGATGAGCTTCGAGGACGACGCGTTCGACGCGGTGCTGGCGCTCTATGTCGCATCGGTGGTGCCGGATCCGGCGCGCTTTGCCGCGGAGATGCGGCGGGTGTGCAAGCCGGGCGGCACGATCGTGATCGTCAATCACTTCACCAGCGAGAATCCGGTCATGCGCTTCATCGAGAAGCGCCTGGCGCCGCTCGCCGGCAAGATCGGCTTCCATGCCGATTTCCCGCTCGACCGTTTCCTCGCCGCGAGCGGTCTCGCGGTGCGCGAGACGCGGCCGAGCAATCTCTTCGGCTATTGGAAGCTGCTGCGCTGCCTCAATCTCAAATCCGGCTGAAGCGCCGGCGGCTCACGTCGGCGCCGCGCCGTTGGAGAGCAGGAAGATGATCTTGGTCTTCAGCTCCGCCGGCGAGATCGGCTTGACGATGTAGCCATGGACGCCAGCCTTCTTGGCGGCGACCACCGAGTCGAGATCCGCCCGGCCGGTCAACATCAGGAAGGGGAGCTTCGGCTCGCGGGCATGGACCTGCTTGAACAGGTCCATGCCGGACATGCCGGGCATGTTCCAATCGCAGATCACGATGTTGACGCCGCCCGGCTTGGCGGAGAGCTGTTCCAGCGCCTGCTCGCCGCCTGACGCCTCGACGATATTGTCGATCTTCATGCGACGGAGCATGCGGCAGATCAGCATGCGCATCGCCTCGTCGTCATCGACCACGAGGACGTTGAGACCATCAAGAGACGCCGCCGCCTGCATTAATCCTGCTCCGGACGGTTGGAAGATTGTGCCCGCATTAGACCGGCCAATGGTTAATTTTCTCCGAAAACCGCCTCGCGCGCTCAGCGCGCCGCGCCGCCTCCGCCCTTCTTGCGGCCGCCCACCAGCACCTCGCAGCTGGTCGTGCCCACGTTGCGGAAGAAATAATCCTCGGTCGGCTTTGCCAGGTGCTTGGGGTCGCGCAAATTCATGCCCGAGCCCTTGGCCACGTCGAGCAGCGCGCCGCCGTCCGGGCCGGTGAAGCGGGCCAGGAGGTCGCCCGGACGCTGCGGCCCGAACTGGTTCAGCGAGCAGGCGCGGCTCAGCCCGTCATCGCGCTGGCCGACCTGCCAATAAGGCGCCTTCGAGGTGAGCACGACCTGGCTCGCCTGGGCGCCGCCGGCGCCGGCCGCGGCCAGCAGGAGGACAAGGACAATTCGGCTCGACATGGCCGGTCGAGCCTAAGGCGCCGCGGTAAAGAAAATGTTAGAGCCGGCCGCCAAACACGCCTAGAACCGGTCGAGGTCGAAGCCCATCACCGTGGCGCCGCCCATGACCGCCGGCAGCAGCGTCGGCGCGGCGGGCAGCACCTGCTCGGCATAGCAGCGCGCGGTGGCAAGCTTGGCTGCGGCGAAGCCGGCGTCGTCCGCGCCGCCGGCCGCGAGCGCGCTCTTGGCCATGAGCCAGCCGCCGGCCACGGTGCCCATCAGTGTCAGATACGGCACGGCGCCGGCAAAGGCGCTGGGTGCGTCGCCGGCGGCGTGCTCGACCAGCCACGCGGTGGCGCTGTCGAGGGCGTCGATGCCGGCGGCGAGCGGCCGGCGCAGCGCGGCGGTCGCCTCGCCCGGCCGCGCGGCAAGCGCCGCGTCGACGGCGCGCATCTCGGCGATCAGCTCGCGCGCCGCCGCGCCGCGGTCGCGCAGCAGCTTGCGGCCGAGCAGGTCATTGGCCTGGATGCCGTTGGTGCCCTCGTAGATCGGCGCGATGCGGGCGTCGCGCAGATGCTGGGCGGCGCCGGTCTCCTCGATGAAGCCCATGCCGCCGTGCACCTGCACGCCGATGGAGGCGATGTCGACGCCGAGATCGGTGCACCAGGCCTTGACCACCGGGATCAGCAGGTCGACGCGGCGCTGCTGCCGTTCGCGCATCTCGGCCTGCGGATGATGCCGGGCACGGTCGATGGCGCCGGCGGTGTAATAGGCGAGCGCGCGCATCGCCTCGGTCCGGGCGCGCATCAGCAGCAGCATGCGGCGCACGTCGGGATGGTGGATGATGGGCGAGGCGCCCGTCGCGTCGGCGGTCATCGGGCGCCCCTGCACGCGCTGGCGGGCGAAGTCGCGCGCGCGCTGATAGGCGCGCTCGGCGACGGCGACGCCCTGCAGCCCGACATTCAGCCGGGCATTGTTCATCATCGTGAACATGCATTCCATGCCGCGATTTTCCTCGCCGATCAGCGTGCCGACGGCGCCGCCGCCGTCGCCATAGGCGAGCACGCAGGTCGGGCTGGCATGGATGCCGAGCTTGTGCTCCAGGCTGACGCAGCGCACGTCGTTGCGCGGGCCGAGGCTGCCGTCGGGATTGATCAGGAATTTCGGCACCAGGAAGAGCGAGATGCCCTTGGTGCCCGGCGGCGCGTCGGGCAGGCGCGCGAGCACGAGATGGACGATGTTCTCCGCCATGTCGTGTTCGCCATAGGTGATGAATATCTTCTGTCCGGTGATGCGGTAATGGTCGCCGTCGCGCAGCGCGCGCGCGCGCAGCGCGCCGACATCCGAGCCCGCCTGCGGCTCCGTCAGGTTCATCGTCCCGGTCCATTCGCCCGAGATCAGCTTCGGCAGGAAGAGGCGCTTCTGCTCCGCCGAGCCATGCGCGGTGAGCGCCTCGACGGCGCCGACATTGAGCAGCGGGCAGAGCGCGAAGCCCATATTGGCCGCATTCCACATCTCCAGCACCGCCGTCGCCAGCGCCATCGGCAGGCCCTGGCCGCCATGCTCGGGCGCGAAGGGCAGCGCGTTCCAGCCGCCCTCGACATAGCGGGCATAGGCCTCCTTGAAGCCCTCCGGCGTGCGCACCACGCCGTTCTCCAGCCGGCTTCCCTGCTGGTCGCCGGTGCGGTTGAGCGGCGCCAGCACCGCGCCGGCGAGCTTTGCCGCTTCCTCCAGCACGGCGTCGACGAGGTCGGGTGTCGCGTGCTCGCAGCCGGGCAGACCGGCGATCTCGCCGATGCCGGCGATCTCGGCGAGCTGGAAGCGCATGTCGGCAAGGGGCGCGGCGTAGTCGGTCACGGCGGGGCTCCTGCGGTTCCGAGTGCGGCTCTGAGAAGCTTATACCGGCCGGCGCTGCGGCGCTCCAGGGGGCAGGCCGAGCGCGCCGCCGCACCCGGCCGGGCGACACATCGAACGATCCCGCTCAGCCCGCATCCGCCAGGCGGGCGGCGGCGAACTCCAGCAGGTCACCCAGTGCCGCGGTCGCCTTCGCGCCGAGCGCCTTTTCGACCTGGCTCTGGGCCTTGCGCCAGAGCGGCATCGCGCCGAGCAGTTCGCGCCGGCCCTTGTCGGTGATCACGACAAGCCGGACGCGGCTGTCTTCCGGGTCGGCCGAATCGCTCACCCAGCCCTTCTTCTGCAGCGGCTTCAGGGTCCGGTTCAAGGTCGTGGGGTCCGTTCCCAGCCGTTCCGCCAGCGCTCCCATCGACAGTCTGCGCGATCCGGCGAGGCGGGCGCCGTGAAGATGCGTCAAAAGCCCGAACTGATTGACGGTAATGCCGCTGGGTGCCAGGGCATGATCGTAGATCTGGGTGATGCGTCGCGTAACCCGCCTCATGCCGAGGCACGTGCATCCCATGACCTCGCGAAGCTCTTTGTCCATCCTCTGCGCTCCTGCACCGCGGCGACCCCATCGAAGCCCTTGACTACTGTCCACCCGGAAGTTATCTGTATATGCAGGTTCATGCGGCCGCGTCAAGCGTCCGCTCGGAGCCGCGCCGGCGGATTTATCTGTATATGCAAATAAGACGCTCGCAGAACCGCTTTCCCGAGGAGGGTCCCATGGTGCCGCTGTTCGATATCGTGTCGACGATCGAAGTGACCACCAGCGCCGCGATCGTCGCCGCCTTCCTGTCCTTCGCGTTGTCCCGAACCGTCCCAGGTCGCGGTCGCGCGGTCCTGGTCATCGCCGCCTGGTTTCTGGTCGTGGTCGCCTTGGGTGCGACGGGGGCATTGGACGCCCGGTCGGGCCTTGGCGTTCCCGGCCTTGGCGTGGCGATCGCGCTGCCGCTGGCGGTGCTCTGCCTGGTCCTCCTCGGGGCGGGAAGCGCCCGCGAGGCGATGTCGGCAATGCCGCTTTCCGCCCTGATCGCGATCAATTCCCTGCGCGTCCTGGGCGTCACGTTCCTGCTTCTCCAGGCGGCGCAGCGGCTGCCCGCGCCCTTCGCGCCGGCGGCCGGGTGGGGCGACATCCTGGTCGGCGCGTCGGCGGGACCCGTCGCCTGGATCGCCGCCCGCAGCGGCGTGCGGGCGCAAGGTCTGGTGCTGGTGTGGAACATCGTCGGATTTCTCGATCTGGCCGCGGCCATCGGCCTCGGTGCGACGTCCTCGCCCGGTCCCTTCCGGCTGTTCATGGATCCTCCGGGCACGCCGATCATGACGACGCTGCCGTGGATCATCGTTCCCTGCTTCCTGGTGCCGATCTTCGAGGCGCTGCACGTGGCGATCTTCTTTCGCCTGAGCCGGACTACGCGCCGCCTGTCGTCGCGCGGGCCGCAGGCTTCCGGCCTCACGGCGCGATGATGCGCCGGGATCAGGGATCCAGCACCTTGCCCGGGTTCATCAGCCCGTCGGGGTCGAGGGCGTGCTTCACCTTGCGCATCAGCTCGAGCTCGATCGGCGATTTGTAACGCGGCAGCTCCTCGCGCTTGAGGCGGCCGATGCCGTGCTCGGCGCTGATCGAGCCGCCGAAGCCGCGCACGATGTCGTGGACGATGTGGTTGAACTCGGCCCAACGCGCCAGGAACACGCGGGTCTCGGCGCCGATCGGCTGGCTCAGGTTGAAATGCACGTTGCCGTCGCCAGCATGGCCGAAGGCGAGCGGGCGGATGCCGGGCAGCCGCGCCTCGACGGCGGCGGTCGCCTGAACGATGAATTCGGCGACCTTGCTCACCGGCACCGAGATGTCGTGCTTGATGCTGCCGCCCTCGTGCTTCTGGCTCTCGACCATGCCTTCGCGGATGCGCCAGAGCGCCTGCGCCTGCTCGCTGCTGGAGGCTATGACCCCGTCTTGCACCAGGCCGCGCTCCATCGCCTCGGCGAGAAAGGTTTCCAGCGCCGGTCGGAGCCCGCCCTCCGTCTGGCTTGAGGAGAGCTCGATGAGCGCGTACCAGCGCGCCGGCGCGGCCAAGGGATCGCCGACCCCCGGGACATGGCGCATCGCCATCTCGAGGCCGAGCCGCGGGATCAGCTCGAAGGCGGTGAGCTGGTCGCCGCTCGCCTTGCGCGCCTCGGCGAAGAGCGCCATCGCATCCTCGACCCGCGCCAGCGCGAGCAGCGCGGTCTCCACTTCGCGCGGCCGCGGAAACAGCTTCAGCGTCGCGGCGGTGATGATGCCGAGCGTGCCCTCGCTGCCGATGAAGAGCTGCTTCAGGTCGTAGCCGGTATTGTCCTTGCGCAGCGCGCGCAGCCCGTCCCAGACCCGTCCGTCGGGCAGCACCACCTCGAGGCCGAGCGTAAGCTCGCGGGCATTGCCGTAGCGCAGCACGGCGATGCCGCCGGCATTGGTCGAGAGATTGCCGCCGATCTGGCAGGAGCCTTCGGCACCGAGGCTGAGCGGGAAGAGCCGGTCGGCCTCGGCCGCGGCGCGCTGGACGTCGGCGAGGATGCAGCCGGCCTCGACGGTGATGGCGAAGTTGGCCGGGTCGATGGCACGCACCCGGTTCATGCGGCCGAGGCTCAGCACCACCGCGCCGCCATCCTCGGGCGGCACTCCGGCGCCGACGAGGCCGGTATTGCCGCCCTGCGGCACCACCGGGATGCGCGCCGCGGCGCAGCAGCGCATCACCGCCGCGACCTCCGCGGTCGAAGCCGGGCGGACGACCAGCCGCGCCGCGCCGTGATAGAGCCGGCGCTCCTCTTCGAGATAAGGCGCCATGCCGGCCGCATCGGCGATCACGCCCCTGGGCCCGACGGTCGCCTTGATCCGTTCCAGCGCCTCGGCAACGCGAGGATCGGTGGCACCGCTCACCGGCCGCCCTCCAGAGTTTCGTAATCCCGCCGGTCTAGCCGCCGCCTGCCGCCGGGGCAAGGACGCGGCGGCGGCCGAG
>DAHUYF010000049.1 GCA_027315365.1 Rhodospirillales bacterium
GCGTGCGCGGCGGCGCGGATGCGCCGCGACCCGTGCGGCGCCGTCCGACACCACGCTGATCAGCAAAGAATGGTCGGCCGATATCGGCGGTCGACACGCCGTCTTTCATGCGTCTTTGTCGCGCATGTCGCCGATCCGCGGCGGCGTTGGCGCATGCCGGGCATTCGCCGGGAAAGCCGTGCGATACCCAATTTTGCCCCTGGGCGCGAATATCTCCAGATGATCTGATCGCCGCGGTTTCATCGCGTCGTCACGGGGAGCCGCGCATGACAGGACCGAGCGAGTTCCGGAAGAGGCCGCTGCTGGCCATCGTCATGGCTGGCGCGCTCGTCGCCGCGCCGCTCGCCGCCGCCGAAGCGGGCGAGGGGTCCGGCTATGCCGGGCCGGCGAAGGCAGTCATCGCCCGGCTTCTCGCCGGCCGGGAGTTCTCCCCCGAAGCCGGCTGCGAGTCCCGCACGACCTGCGAGACGCTGCTGGCGCGGCTGCGGGCCGGCGACTTCACCGTCGTCGCGCCGGCCGAACGCTCGGCCCGGCCCGACCTGCCGAGCTATCTGCGCCTGCGCAAGCGCTGCCCGGGCCTCGATCCCCTGCGCGTCACCCTCGCGCATCACGTTTTCGCGGCGACGAGGAATTTCGCCGCCTACCGCCTCGAGCCCCCGCGGCAGGGACGCCGCGGCGAGGAGATCATCATCTTCCACGCGCAGCATTACGTGGAACTCGCCCCCCGCCGCGCCGCTGCGCTGGCGGCGGACGAGCCGGCGACGTTGCTGCCGGGCACCTTCGTCGCGACGGGCCTGCCGGGCTGCCGCGTCCTCGCGACGGCGCAGGCCGAGGACGGCGATTGGTTCGCCAAGCACAATGCGGTCGGAGAGGGCGATCACGCCGGCGAGCTGCTGCGCCTCGACGGGGGTTATGTCGTCCTCGACATCACGCCGGTGGCCGGGCCGCATCAACCCAAGCCGAGCTGGTGGTACACGCTCGACCTCTGGGACCTCGGCATCCGCGCCGAAGCCGGCCGGCGCCGATCGAGCCACCTCTACTCGTTCGGCTACAAGCCCGGTGCGGCGTTGCCCGGCGCCAGCCATGCCGTGGGGGTTGTGCCTTCCCCCGGCTGAGACCGATTTGCCCGGCAAACGCGAAAATCCCCGCCGCCGCGGGCCGCTTCCGGCGCTCCCGCCGACGCCGGTCATTCGGCGAAAATACAAGTAAAATCTTAGGCTTAATTACCAAGTTCTTAAAACAAGCCCGCTAGTTTGCGCGCCTCACCCGAACAGGAGAGGCCGACGATGTCACCGGAAACTGCCGCCGACCCCGCACGGCTCCCCACCTTGTCGGAGCTGCGCCCGCGCCGGCCGTCGACGGTCTCCGGCCGACGGTTCTTCCGCCTCGCGACGCCGAACCGCTGGGCGATCGCGGTCGCGAGCTGCGTCGTCCAGCTGGCGCTCGGCTCGATCTATGCCTCGAGCGTGCTGCTGACGCCGGTGATGGAGCAATACGGCGTCTCCAGGGCGACGGCCAACCTTACCTTCACCATCACCATCGCGGCGCTGGGCATCACGGCGGGCTTCGGCGGCGCCTTGCAGCGCCGCTACGGTCCGCGCGCCATCGCGACGCTCAGCGGCATTCTCTACGGCGGCGGCGTGTGCCTTGCCGCTGTCGCGCCTAACGTCGCGACGCTCTACGTCACCTTCGGCGCCATCGGGGGCATCGGACTCGGTCTCGGCTACATCGTGCCCGTCGCCATGCTGATCCGCTGGTTCCCCGACAAGCGCGGCCTGATCAGCGGCCTGGCCGTGGCCGGCTTCGGCGGCGGCGCGATGGTGGCCAGCCCGGTCGCCACGGCTCTGCTGCGCACGGTCGGTCTTCATCAGACGCTGCTCGCGCTCGGCCTCGTCTATCTCGTCATCATCATCCTGGCGGCGCAATTCTTCCGCGCCGCGCCGGAGGGCTACGTGCCGCAGGGCTGGACCCCGCCGGCGGGCGGCGAGCACGGCCGTGACGGCCGGCATTACACGCTGGCCGAGGCGCTGCGCTCGCGCCGCTGGTACCTGCTCTGGCTCATCCTGGCGCTCAACGTCACAGCCGGCGCGGCGCTCATCTCGGTGGCGGCGCCGCTCGCTCACGATCTCTGCGGCGTCGCACCCTCGACGGCCGCGCTTGCGATCATTGCGATCTCGCTCACCAACGGCCTCGGCCGTCCGCTCTGGGGCTGGGCATCCGACCGGATCGGCCGACCGGCGACCTTCCTGGGCCTCTTTCTCATCCAGTTCCTGGCGTTCCGCGCGCTCGCGCAGCTGTCGGATTTCGGCCCGCTGCTGCTGCTGTTCGCGGCGATCGGCATGTGCTTCGGTGCCGGCTTCGCCGCCATGCCGGCCTTCGCCGCCGACTTCTTCGGCAGCAAGCATGCCGGCGCCATCTATGGCGCGATGCTGACCGCGTGGAGCGCCGGCGCCACCGCCGGCCCGATCCTGATCGCCAGCGTCGATTACCGCACGGCGGCATCCCTGCTGTCCTGGCTGATGCTCGCCAGCGCCGCTCTCCCGCTTTGGGCGGGCCGGCGCTCCTTCGCCAGGCGGCTGCAGACCGGCGCGACCCGGCTTGCCGATGAATTCTTGGCCGAGGCGGACATGCAGCCGGTCCCGCTCCCCTATGCGGCGGAGTGAGGTCCGCGACGGCGCCTTCCATAAAATAGAATGCCGTCGGGCCGATGTCTGTCCCGGTGCAACGGCAATCGGTTCCGGAGTTGTCCAATGAATCCTTGCGCTTCGCCGGTCTTGCTTTAAGTAACTTTTAAGGAGCTGTTAACACCCCGTTGATAGCTTTTGGCTCAATCAATGGCAGGGCCTCTCATCATTATGGCTCGAGCGCCTTTCACTGCGTCTTGTCACCCCGCGGCCGTCCGGCCGGCGGGACAAGGGCGATTTTCCCGGCGATGACGCTCGCAAGCGGGGATCCGACGGCCCTAGACGGTGACGACCGGCTGTCCGCGGGCAACCGCACGGTCGGTTCGACGCTGGAGCGGTGGCTGCGCAATGCCTCGGCGGTGGTCCTGGCGGGTGTCCACCACGTCGAGGCCAACATGGTGCCGGTCGCGATCTGCGCCGCGATCATGTTCCCCGCCTATTGGTTCGTGTGGAAATTTCTCTTTCCGCAGCCTTACGAGAATCTCTGGATCCGCCTCTTCGGCTCGCTGCTGTGTTTCGGCATTGCCGCCAAGGACCACTGGCCGCGGCGCTTGCGCCGCTATCTGCCGCTGGCATGGCTCGGCACCGTGCTCTACTCCGGCCCGTTCTTCTTCACCTTCATGCTGCTCCAGAACGACAACTCGATCGTCTGGCTGATGTCGACCATGGCCGGCCTGTTCCTGGTGGTGCTGCTTCTGGACTGGATCAGCCTGTTCGTCCTTTTCCTCGCGGGCTCGCTGCTGGCGTGGCGCGTCCATCTGCTGCTGTCACCGGACGTCGGCTCCGTCAGCGTCTACATCGAATTCGTGCCGATCTTTCTCTTTGCGCTGACCGCCGGCACCATCTTCAATTATCAGGCGGCGGGCCTGCGCCAGGCCAAGGAGCGCGCCCGTCGCGAGCTCGGCATGCTGCTCGCGAAGGAAATGCAATTGCCCCTGGTCGCGATGCGTACCACCGCGGCGAGTCTCGGCAAGTTCCTGCCGCCGTTGATCAGCGCCTATGCCGAGGGGGTGCCGGCGGAAGCGGCGACGTCGGACCCGGTCGCACGTCAGCTCGGCGCGCTCCAGCGCGTGCCGGGGCGGATCGAGGAAGCCATCGAGCAGGTGGGCGGAATCATCGACGTGCTGATGACGGAGGGCGGCGAGGCTGGCGCCGGCCGCTGGCGCGCGTCCTCCATGCAGCGTTGCCTCGACGAGGCGATCGCGCGGCTGCCCGCCGCGGCCGAGCGCGACCGCGCGCGCATCGTCGTCGATCGGCAATTCGATTTCCTGTTCCATGGCTCGCCCGTGCTCATGCCGCACATTCTAGCGCGCGTGCTCGAGGCGTCCTCGATCGAGGTCCTCGCCGCGACCGGGGCGGAGCTGCTGGTGACGCTCGGCACCGCCGGCGACCGCAACTATCTCCGCCTCGCCGATTCCTGCGCTGGGCTGCGCGGCAACGGCGGTCGCCGGCTCTCGGGCCGCCGCGATCGGGATTTTGCCACCCGTCCGGATCTGGCGCTCGCCGATTTCGTGCTTGGCCGCACCGGCGGTTCGGTCAGCCGCGCCGGCGAGACCGTCCTCTGGTTTCCCCGACCCGGTACCTGATCTGCCGCTCCGGCCGGCGCTCAGCCGATGCCGGTCTCCTGCCGGACCGTGGCGCAGGCTGCAATGACCGCGTCGAGATCGCTCTCCGGCACCGACGCATTCACCGTCAGCCTGACCAGCGCGCGGTTTTTCGGCGTCGACGGCGCGCAGAACACGGCACCGAAGACATTGCGGGATTCGAGCGCATCGCGGAGCTGGACGGTGCGCTCGTCCGTGCCGCCGGGCAGCGCGATGATCGGCGCGTCGTTGTCCGCGATCGGCCAGCCCGTTGCCAGCAGCCCCCGCCTCAGATAGTCCGATTTCCGCTTCAGCGCCTCGCGGCGCCAATCGTCCTGGCGGATGATCTCGAGCGCCGCCGAGAACGCCGCGACGTCATGCAGCAGCACGGCCGAGCTGAACACCGAGGGGCGCGCGACGAAGCGGAAATATTCCATCAGGTGGCTCGGGCCGGCGACGATGCCGCCGCGGCCGACAAAGGCCTTGGACAGGCTGAAGGTGCGGAAGTGGACGCGCTCGGCGAGGCCGAGCTCGGCCGCGAGTCCGGCGCCGGCGGGCCCGCGCACGCCGGCCGAATGAGACTCGTCGAGCAGGATCACGCAGCCGTAGCGCTCGGCGACCTCGACGAACGCGCGCAGCGGGCAGATGTCGCCGGTCGTGCTGTAGACCGCGTCGGCGACGATCAGCCCCGGACCATAGCGTCTGGCGATCGTCGCCAGGCTCTCGGGGTCGTTGTGCCGGAACGGGCGCGGCTTCGCGCCGGCGCTCTGAATGCCCTGCCAAAGCGAGGCATGGGCGCCGATATCGACGTAGACCGGCGTATCGCTGTCGGCGAGCACCTGGATCGCGCCGTCATTGGCCGTCCAGCCCGACTGGCACAGCACGGCGGCCTCGCTGCCCAGATAGTCGGCGACCGACGCCTCATACTGCCGCTGTACGTCGAGATACTGAACGTAGACCGTCGACATCAGCACGTCGCTATGCGTGCCCGTCACCGCTTCGGTCATCGCCCGCACGATCTGCGGGTGCCGCGCCAAGGACAGATAATCGTTGCTGGCCAGGAGGATGGCCTCCGGGCCGGGCTTGCGGCCAACGACGATGAGATTGGCCGCCGCGTAGCCCGACTTCCAGTCCCGGAAGCGTCGGTTCACGGCATCGAGCATGGCGGGGGAAGACGGCCCGCGGCCTGCCAGAGCGAGGTTATGCGTTACCGAGGACATGCGACAGGCGTCACTTAGAACTCCGACCTCTCCGCTGAACCATGAACTAGATATCCTCGGGCGCCCAATCCCTATTTTAGGGAAAATACAATTTTATGCTACCGCATGGGGCGCGGGGCGGCAATGCACAATTTACCGGATGTTAACTTCACGCCGTCACGCTTGCGGGGCCAAAGCCGTTCAAAACAGGGAAGCGCCCGATGCCATCCAGCAAGCTCGCCAGCAGCAGTGTCCCCGCCACCGACGATGCCGCGCGCGCGGTGGTCGAAACCGCGCTCGCGGAGCTGGGCGAGTCGGCAGAACAGGTCTCCCTGGCGGTCGAGCTGCCGCGCGGCTATCTGCGCAACTTTCTGGAGCTCGGCGTGCCGCGGGCGCTTCCGAACCGCATCCGCCGGCGTCTTGCCGCCTATCTCGGCGTTCCCGATTTCGCGTTGAGCTGAAGCGCGTCGCCGTTCAGGCGTTGACGACGCGGCGCGGCGGAAACGATATCTGGGCCGAGGTTCCGACCCCGACCTCGCTCATCAGCGTCAGTTTCCCCTGGTGCATTTCGATCAGTGACCGGACGATGGGAAGTCCGAGGCCGGTGCCCGGTCGGCTGCGGGTGTGCACGTCGCCGAGCTGGCCGAAGGGCTGCATCGCCTTCGGGATGTCTTCCGGCGACATGCCGATGCCGGTGTCCTTCACGGTGAGCCCGATCCCGCCCGTCGCGTCGCGGCGGACGTCGACCTGCACGTTGCCGCCGATCGGGGTGAATTTCACCGCATTCGACAGCAGGTTCAGCAGCGCCTGTTTGATCGCCCGTTCGTCGCCGCGGATCACCGGCGACGGCGTAGGCACCGAGGCCTCGACCGTAACCCCCGACTCTTCCGCGCGCTCGGTGACCAGCAGCAGCGACGTCTTCACCACCTCGCCGAGATCGACCCGCTCCTCCTTCAGTTCAAAGTGACCGGCTTCGATCTTCGACAGGTCCAGGATGTCGTTGATGATCTCGAGCAGGTGCAGCCCGCTGCTGTGGATATGCGCGGCATACTCGACATAGCGCGCCAGCGCCTCCGGGCCGAACACCTGGCCCTTGACCATTTCCGAGAAGCCGATGATCGCGTTGAGCGGCGTGCGAAGCTCATGGCTCATATTGGCGATGAAATCCGATTTCGATTTGCTCGCGGCTTCCGCCGCGGTGCTCGCCGCGGCGAGCTCGAAGCGCAGCCTGAGGCTCTCGAAGAGCAGCCGATTGATGTGACGGGTGCCGATCGCCATCACCGAGGCATAGAGCAGCAAGGCGCACAGGATCAGCGGCGTCAGCAAGCCATGCGCCGCCAGCGCCACCACCAGCGCCAGCACCGACACGGCGAGCGCGCCGATCACCGCGACCATGAAGCTCGCCAGCGTCACCAGCTCGATAGCGCTCGCGGCGCCGATCGCGACCAGCAGCAGCACCTGCGGGCCGCTGGCCCCCGTCGGCCAGATCAACAGCGGCGCCGCGCCCCAGACGAGATTGCTGCCGCCGGCGATCGCGGTCAGCAGGACCGCCGTTTGCGTCGGATCGGCATCCGGGCCCAGTCGGTCGCGGTGGCGATGCCAATAGACCGCCCGGACCGCTGCCAGTCCCCAGACGCACAAGACCCAGGTCGCGATCATCTCGTGGCGGGCATGGCCGAGCAGCGCGAGCGCAACCAGCGCCGCGGCGATCGGATGAACGACGAGTCCCAGCAGCAGTCCGCGGGCGAGGTAACCGACCTGCTCGCGCCGAATCTGCGCCAGAAGATCCGCCGACGCAGGCCGTGCGGACGCCCCCATGCGCCGCCAGCCGCTTGGATCTTCCTGTCCTGGAAGCGGCATCCGTCGAAAATCCTCAACTGCCGGGGCGACCGTTCCTGCCCGACCGGAGCCGCGGCCGGCCCGCGATCCGGTACGTCGGCATCGCCGCGCCCGTTAACCGTAAGTTGGCCAGGAATGCTTAAGGACGCGTTAACCGTGCATTTGCCGAGGAGAGCTGCGCAATGCCTTCGTCGAGGCGCCGGCAGTGGCGCCGGCGGACGGCCGATCAGGCGGGTGCGGCGGCCGGTTCTGCGTCCTCGACGATCTCGATGGCCGCGGTCAACGGGTCAAGCCGCGCGTCCGCCCAGACGCCGATGGCGGCGCCGGGCTCCCACGCGAAGGTCAGCGCGCCGAGGATGATGTTGACCGAGACCCCGTCGTCGGAGAGCGGCAGGTAGAGCCGGTTTGCCACCATTCCCACGTCGCGCGTGGTGCTGTACCGATTGCGCAGGAACACCGGCTGACGCCTGGCGCAGACCGTCGAATAGACGCGCCGGGCATAGGCCAGCTCCTCGCCGGTAAAGAGCTCGTCGAGATAGCTGCCGGTGTATTCCTTGCCGAAGGCGGTGACCAGCGCGGTGCCGGTCAGCCGATAGCGGAAGCGCGCGCCGCCCTCGGCCACCTCGATGAGCTGCAGATGCGGCAGGAGGCGCGGTATCTCCGTCGGCTCGATGTCCCGGCGGCGCGGCATCGCGCGGCGCCCTCGCTGGCGCCGCCAATAGTCGAGGGCGCCACTCAGGATAGGATCACGACGGTAGTCATCGCTCAAGACTTACCCCAATTATCGTGGCAAGCCTTTCTAGCGTACCATAGTAAAGGATGCGTGAAGTCCTCGGGCGTCATTACGGAAATATTTACCCGGCATGAGCTAAACCGGCAGACGACGTGCCGGACCGGATCGGGACCGGCCTTGCACCGGAGCAGCATGCGCCAAGGCTTTGTCATCGACGCGCACGGCCGGGCGTGGCCCGCCGCGGGTGCGGCGGCGCCGGCCAGCGGCCTCCTCTATGTCGGGCTCACCCGGACCGGGGCGGAACTCGTCTTGTGCGGCGACGGCGTGGCGGTGCCGGCGCTGATCAAGGCGCTGCACATTCTGGCGCGTTGGCAGCCGCGGCGCGTCGCCTTCGCGCAAGCCGGAGGCCGCGTCGCGATCTTCTCCGGCGTGTGGGAGCTGGCGGCTCATGCCGAGGCGCTGGCCCGCGGGTGGCCGGCGGCGTCCGGCAACATTGGCGCCGCAGCCGTATCGCGGCGGCTCACCCTGGCGCGATCCTAGGACCGCCGTGCCAGCGCGACGCCGGCCTCGGCCGCTTCCTCGATCGTGCCGCGGTCGACGGTCGCGGCGATGTGGGCGAAGGCCTCCTCGCGGGTCATCCACACCAGCAGCATCGGCAGGTGATCGCGCCACGCCTTCAGCTGGAACACGATCATCTCCTCCTCGTGGAATCCGTTCCTCTCGGCCAGCCCCTGGTCGCGGATGCGCGGCTCCATCACCGCCCACAGCGCGAGGATGTTCCAGCGCGTCAGCGCGTAGGCGCGCGACACCCGCGGCACCAGCGAGGCCAGTCCCTTGCCGCGGTGATCCGGCCGCACCCAGACGGCGCCGTCGCCCATGATCCGGCCGCGGATGCGCGCCGCCGCCGGCGCCAGGGCGCGGATGAAATCGCCGTTCGTCAGATGCGGCTGCGGCTCGCGGAAGAACGCCCTGAGCGAGGCCAGCTCGGCCGCGAGTGTGGTGTCGTCCCAGTCGTAGAGCCGGCCGGCATGGGTGACCACCGGGCAGCCGGACTCGTCGACCCCCTCGAGCCAGAAGGAGTTGTCGATGCGCAGCGCGTTATGCGCCGGGTCGAACATCGGGATGAAGGCCGGCCAGCTGTCGCGATGCTGGCGATTGATCTCGACCAGCGCCGCGAAATCGGTCCGCAGCCTGAGCCTGATGCCGCGGGCGCGCAGCGCCGCCTCGATCAGGCCGAAATAGCGCGCCAGCAGCTCGCGCGGGCCATGCGCCAGCGTGATCTGGTCGAGCAGCGATCCCGGCTCCTCCGCCATGCCATCCCCCTCCCTCGCCCGCGGCAAGCATGCCCGAACTTGCAACGGCGGGCGAGGCCAAAGAGGGGGCCAAACAGGGCAATCGGGTGAAGGAAGTGCGTGACAAAGTGCTGGAATTCTGAATCTGTGGCGATCCTCTGAGTCGAGTTTCGGGGGATCGCGATGGTGGGCGTTGCAGCGGATTGCGGGGCGTTCGACGAGTCGGTTGTTTTTCTGCGGCATTTCAGGGATTTGCCGGACCCGCGCCAGCGCGGCAAGGTGGTATATCCGCTCGACGAGGTGCTGCTGTTGTGTCTGCTCGCGGTGCTGGCGGGGGCGGAGACCTTCGTCGATATCGCCCGCTTCGGCGACAAGAAGCTTGAGCTTTTGCGCCGGTTCCGGCCGTTTCGCGATGGCACGCCGTCGCACGATCACCTCGGCGATATCTTCGCCACGCTCGAGGCCGAGCAATTCCAGCGCTGCTTCGTCTCCTGGGTCGCCGCGCTGACCGGAGCGCCGGCCGAGGTGATCGCCATCGACGGCAAGACCTCACGCCGGTCCTACCAGAAGATGGGCGCGAAGGCCCCCATCCACATGGTCTCGGCCTTCGCCGCACGCCAACGCCTCGTGCTCGGCCAGGTCAAGGTAGCGGACAAGTCCAACGAGATCGTCGCTATCCCCAAGCTCCTGGATATGATGGCGATCGAGGGGGCGATCGTGACCATCGATGCGATGGGCTGCCAGCGCGACATCGCTCAAAAGATCCTCGACAAGAAGGCCGATTACGTCCTCGCGCTGAAGGGTAATCAAGGCTCGCTGCGCGAGGATGTCGAGCTCTTCGCGGCCGAGCAGAAGGCCAAGGGCTTCATCGACACCAAGATCAGCCGGAACGAGACGGTCGATGGCGATCACGGCCGCATCGAGACCAGAACCACCACCGTCATCCACGACGTCGCCTGGCTGCAGGAACGCCACGATTGGCCCGGCTTGAAGGGCGTCGTCATCGTCGAAAGCTCCCGTGAGATCGCTGACAAGATCGAGCACGAGACACGCTTCTACATCACCTCACTGGTCTTGCGGGCCCACCTCCTGGGACCGATCGTCCGCAGTCATTGGGCGATCGAGAACAGCCTCCATTGGGTCATGGACATGATCTTCCGCGACGACGAGTGCCGCATCCGAACCGATCACGCGCCGGCCAATTTCACCACCCTCAAGCACATGGCACACAACCTGATCCGAAAGGCCCCCAGCAAAGACTCCCTCCGCCTCAGACGCAAGGTCGCCGCTTGGGATGACGACTTCCTCGCCAGCCTCATCGCCGCATGACCCCTTCACCCGATTCCCCTGG
>DAHUYF010000184.1 GCA_027315365.1 Rhodospirillales bacterium
GCGGCGTCGACGCTGCGACCTACCGGCGCGACCGGCCGGGCATGAGCGCCTTCGTCCTTGAAGACGGTGTCGTCTATCACGCCTATTCGACCTATGCGCGGGGACTGGACGGCCTCTGGGGGGCCTATCAGTGGCTCGATCCGCCCCCAAGGGGCGCAACGAACAGGGCATCTGGTGGCGTCGCCACGACGAGTATGGCCATGGCTGACGTGCCGATGCCTTCCATCGTGCGTCATGGCGTCGAGACCTGTGCCGGGGGCGGCCATGCCGCTTCCGGCGCGGCCGGTTGGCTCGGTCTTGCCGCCGCGCCGACCTTCGCCGTCATGGCACTGTGGACGGGCCTATTCAGCGGCCGGCCCGACACGCTCTGCATGAGCATGCCGGAGGCATCGCCGTTGAACGGGATGGCGCTGATGTACGCGTTGATGAGCGCCTTCCATGCGGCGCCCTGGCTGAAATTGATCTCCCGCCGACGGAGCCGGGGCCGCTGGTTATCGCGTATGCGTCAATTCCAATGGCGTGACGGTATTTTTGCCCCTGCACGGACAAGGGATCGTCGCTGAAACCGGGCGGGGTTCGTTCCCGGACGCCGAGGCGCCTCGCCCTCGGTCATGTCGCTGCCGTGCCATCAGCGATGCGCGATCCAGTTACACCTTCTGCCGGATGATCGCCTGGGCAACCGGGGATATGGGGCGGTCGGGTGACGGAATGCAGGCCGAAGCGGCGACCGGGCTGGGGGCGGGGAATGCCGTTGCTTGCCGCCGTCGCCGCCTGGTTGCGGACCTCGCCGCATCGGATACTGTATGGTGCGAGTCGGGAGATGGGCCAATGGGCGAAGCCGCCATGTCGCGCCGGCGCCGGTTGCGCGGATCGTGCATCCGCGTCACGTCCTTGCCATGACTGAGGCCGCCTTCCATCCCGAGGACAAGGCGCGGTCGCTGATCGACCGGCAACTGGTCGCGTCCGGGTGGCTCGTCCAGTCCAAGGAGGAGATGAATCTCGGCGCCGGGCCGGGCGTGGCGGTGTGGGAGTTCCAGACGGCATCCGGCCCGGTCGACTATGCCCTCTTCGTCGATCGCCGGCTGTGCGGCGTGATCGAGGCCAAGGCGCAGGGGACGACGCTGTCCGGCTTCACGGAGCAGGCGGCGCGCTACATCGCGGATGTGCCGGCGCATCTCGTGCGCGAGGCGGGGCAGGTGCGGTTCGAATACGTCGCTTCCGGTACCGAAGTGCTGTTCCGCGACCACGCCGACCCCGATCCCGTGTCGCGCCGCGTCTTCGCCTTTCATCGGCCCGAGACCCTGGATCGCTGGCTCAAGGCGCCGGCGACGATCCGGCGGCGGCTGCGGGCCATGCCGCCGATCGTGACGGAAGGGCTGCGCGCCTGCCAGATCGACGCCGTATCGGCGCTGGAGCGCTCGCTGGCGCAGAACCATCCGCGCGCGCTGGTGCAGATGGCGACCGGCGCCGGCAAGACCTTCACCGCCTGCACGCTGAGCTATCGGCTGCTGGCCCATGCCGGATTCCGGCGCATCCTGTTCCTGGCCGACCGCGCCAATCTCGTGCGCCAGACGCGGGACGAATACCTGGCATACCGCCCTCCCGGCACCGGGCGGTCGTTCTCGGAAATCTACAACGTCCAGAAGCTCGGCGCGGCGGGGCTCGACAAGGACGCGCAGATCGTCGTCGCCACCATCCAGCGCGTCTATTCCGTGCTGACGGGCAGGGAATTGCCGGAAGACGCGGAGGAAGCCTCGTCCTTCGAGGGCGCGGGCGGCGACGCCGAACGGCTGGTCGCCTACAACCCGGCGATCCCGATCGAGAGCTTCGACCTCGTCGTCACCGATGAATGCCACCGCTCGATCTACGGCACCTGGCGCCAGGTGCTGGAGTATTTCGACGCCTTCACGGTCGGCCTCACCGCGACGCCCTCGCTGCACACGCTGGGATTCTTCGGCAGGAACCTCGTCGCGCAATACCCCTATGAGCGCTCGGTGGTGGACGGCGTCAATGTCGGCTTCGAGGTGTTCCGCATCCGCACCGAGATCGGCGAGCGCGGCTCGACGGTGAAGGCCGGCTACGACCTGCCGGTTCGCGACAAGCGCACCCGCGCCCAGCGCTACGAGACGCTGACCGAGGATTTCGCCTACACGCCCGACCAGATCGACCGCACGGTGCTGGTGCCGAACCAGATCCGCACCGTGCTCGAGACCTATCGCGACACGCTGTTCACCGAGCTCTTTCCCGGCCGCCGCGAGGTGCCGAAGACGCTGATCTTCGCCAAGGACGACCACCACGCCGAGGAGATCGTCACGCTCGTCCGCGACGTCTTCGGCAAGGGCAACGATTTCGCCAAAAAGATCACCTACCGCACGGAGGGCGCCGATCCCGAGGCGCTGATCCGCGCCTTCCGCAACGACTACGATCCCCGCATCGCCGTCACCGTCGACATGATCGCTACCGGCACCGACGTGAAGCCGATCGAGGTGCTGATCTTCCTGCGCGACGTGAAATCCGAGCTCTATTTCGAGCAGATGAAGGGACGCGGCGCGCGCACCATCGCGCCCGAGAAGCTGCGCGAGGTGACCCCCGACGCCGACGCCAAGACGCGCTTCGTGCTGATTGACGCGGTCGGCGTGTCGGAGAGCCTCAAGACCGTCACCCAGCCGCTGGAGCGCGACCGCGTCATCTCCTTCGACACGCTGATCGACGCGATCGCGGCCGGCCGGCGCGACGACGACGCCTTCGCCACGCTCGCCGCGCGCCTCGCGGCGCTCGACCGGCGCATCGGCGACAAGGACCGCGCCGCGATCGCCAAGGCGGCCGGCGGCGTCGATCTCGCGGGCCTGGCCGCGCGCCTCCTCGATGCGATCGACCCCGACGCGCTGGCCGCGCGCGCGGCGCAGGACGCGCCGGCGCCGGAGCAGAAGAAGGCGCGCGAGGCGGCCAAGGACAAGGCGGCGGAACTCTTCGACGACCCGGCGCTGCGCCGGCTCCTCAAGGAGGTGAAGGCCGCGGCCGACATCAGGATCGACACGATCTCGCGCGACGCGGTGGTCTCCTCGGGCTGGGACGAGAAGCGGGCGACGGACACGGTCGAGCGCTTTGCCCGCTTCATCGCCGAGCGGCGCGACGAACTCGCGGCGCTGCAGATCCTCTACAAGCTGCCCTATGCGCAACGGCGCCTTACCTACGAGGCGGTGGACGATCTCCGGGAGGCGATGAAGCGCCCTCCCTGGCTGCTCGAGCCGGTCGACCTCTGGCGCGCCTACAAGCGGCTCGCCGCCGACACGGTGCGCGGCAACCCGGCCGGCACGCTGGCCGACATCGTCATGCTGGTGCGCTACGCGCTCGGGCAGAGCGCGGCGCTGGAGCCCTTGCCGTCGCTCGTCGCCGGCCGGTTCAATCTCTGGCTCGGCCGCGAGGCAAAGGCCGGGCGGGACTACACCGAGGAGCAGACGGCCTGGCTCGCCGCGATCCGCGACCATCTCGCGGTCAATATCGAGATCAGGCCGGAGGACATGATGGACGCGCCGGAATTCTCCGCGCGCGGCGGCATCCTGCGGGCGCGCGCCCTGTTCGGCGCGCGGCTGCCGGCGCTGCTCGATGAATTGACCGACACGCTCGTCGCATGATAGCGGCCGATGATCGATACCGGTGCGACACGCAAGAGGTAGCCATGGGCAAGAGCCGGGCGAAGCGCCCGCCCAAGCCGAGATCGACGGCCAAGCTCTTCATGCATGGCCGCAGCCAGGCGGTGCGCCTGCCCAAGGAGTTTCGCTTTGCCGGCGGCGAGGTGCGCGTCAGCAAGGTGGGAGACAAGGTGATCCTGGAGCCGATGACGAAGCCGCCCTTCGACGTCGAGGCGTGGCTGGCGACGCTCGCGCGCCATCGCGAGGTTCCGTTTCCCGATCTGCCGGATGAACCGCCGCTCGCGCCCGAGGGCGCGGTCGCTTTCGAGTGACCGCCCATGTTCTGTCTCGACACGAACGTCAAGAGCGCCTGCCCGGACCGCAACTTGGCGAGGCTCGCGGATTTCCTGTCGGCGACGCCGCAAATCCGGCCCGTCGGCGCCGCGGACGCGGCCGAGGCCGGCGACATCGGGGCGTTTGTCGAAGCGCAGGGAAATCCCATCGGTCCCTATGACCTCCTCATCGCCGCCCAGGCGCGCCTGCGCGGTGCGGCCCTCGTGACCACGAACCGCCGCGAGTTCGAGCGCGTGCCCGGGCTGATGGTGACGGATTGGGCCGCATGAGCGAGGCGGCGTCGGGGGAGGAGGCGGTCAAGGCCGTGGCGGAGGTCGCGGACGGCGGGCCATCGCTGCCGCCGGAGGGGTGGTGTTGGACGACGCTTGGCAAGGTGCTGCCGCTTAGCTACGGGAAATCCTTGCCCGACCGAGAACGCGATAGCTCCGGTGTTTCACCTGTCTACGGCTCGAACGGACAAGTCGGCGTTCACATTCGGGCGATTGCGCCACCGCGATCAATCATTGTTGGGCGAAAAGGATCGGCAGGAGCGGTGTTCTTTGCAGAACAGGCTTCATGGCCGATTGATACGGCCTACTTCACAGCCGGCTCTGCTGCTGTCGATATCCGTTATGGGTTTCATTTTCTCGAATTTCGTAAGCTTGGACGTCTTGATCAGTCGACCGCAATCCCGAGCTTGAGCCGCGATAGCTACAATGATGTTCGGATCCCCCTGGCGCCGCTTGCCGAACAGCGGCGGATCGTGGCGCGGGTGGATGCGCTGTTCGCCGAGATCGCCGAGGGCGAGGCGGCGCTGGAGGCGGCGCGGAAGGGGCTCGACACGTTCCGCCGCGCGCTTCTGAAAGCCGCCGTTACCGGCGAGCTGACGAAGGATTGGCGCGCGGCGAACCCGGTGTCCGAAACCGGGCATGATCTCCTCGCCCGTATCAAGGCCGAGCGAGCGACAAAGGCTCCTGCCAAGGGTCGCGGCCGCCGCGGCGCCGAGGCTTCGCCGCTCGACACGTCGACCTTGCCGGAGCTTCCCGAGGGGTGGGCGTGGGCGACACTGGATCAAGTCAAGAGCGGTGATCAGCGCAACGGCATCTCAATAGCGGGTTCGCAATCTCCGCCGGGCGTCAAGGCCATGCGTCTGGATGCGCTTACAGCCAACGGCCTGGATTTGGATGCAGTTCGTTACATCCCGTTGCCGCTGGACCGAATTGCTGATTACCGCGTGAAGAGCGGTGATTTACTCGTCTCTCGGGCAAACGGATCGGCCGAGTTTGTAGGCCGCGCGGTCTATGTCGACGAAATTGCCGAGCTGGTGGTGTTTCCCGATACCATCATCCGTTACCCGCTCGGCACGGATCGAGAGATTGGTCGCTGGGTGAGACTGGCTTGGAGCAGCCCGTTCGGGCGGAGCCAGATCCGCCGCTTGGCGAAAACGACCGCGGGGATTTTGAAGATATCTCAGGAAGACATTTCGCAGATCGCGCTGCCCATCCCACCTCCCGCCGAAGCCGCCGAAATCCTCCGTCGCGTCACCGACGCCCTGGCCGCCGCCGCCGACACGCTTGCCTTGCTCGACGCCGAGGCCGCCGACGCCGCGCGGCTGAGGCAGTCGGTCCTCAAAGCCGCCTTCGCGGGCCGCCTCGTGCCGCAGGACCCCGCGGACGAACCCGCCGCGGCGCTGCTGGAGCGGGTGGCGGCCGGTCGACCCGTTGCCGGCCGGAAGGGGCGGGGGCGCAGCCGAAACCGCGACCTTGACCGCCAATGATATCTTGTTTATGATATCCTATATTAGTGGGATATCATGAGGCGGTCGATGCAGGTCTCGAAATGGGGCAACAGCCTTGCCGTGCGGCTGCCCAAGAAGCTGGTCGAGGAGATGGGGCTGAAGCCCGGCGACGAATTGGCGGTCGTCGCCGCCGCGAAAGGCAGGATCGCGGTCGAGAAGATCGATCGGCGGGCGGAATTCCTGAAACGGATGGAGCGGTTCCGCTGGTCCGTGCCGGAGGGCTACAAATTCGACCGGGACGAGGCGAACGAGCGGTGAGCCGGTTCTTCGACACGAACATCCTCGTCTACGCCTTTCTCGACATCGAGAAGCGCGGGCGCGCGATCGAGGTCCTGGCCGAAGGCGGCGTCATCAGCGTGCAGGTGCTCAACGAGTTCACCAA
>DAHUYF010000190.1 GCA_027315365.1 Rhodospirillales bacterium
GCTCAGGGCGCCGCGAATTGGGCGAGCACGGCGTCGACGGTGGCGATCTCGGCGATGAGCGCCATCGCCTCGAGGCTGGCCCGGTGCATTGCCGGGCTTGCCGAGGAGCAGGCATCGGCCGCCACCACCACGCGATAGCCCATATCCGAGGCGTGGCGCACCGTGCTCTCGACGGTATAGGTGGTGGAGACGCCGGCGATCACCAGGCGCTCGGGCCGGAAGAGCGCGACCAGATCGGCCAGCGGCGAACCGTGGAAGGCGTTGTTGCGCTGATGCGTGACGACGAATTCGCCCGACAGCGGCCCGAGCCCGTCATAGAAGGCGGCGCCCCAGCTGCCGTCCACCATCGCGTTGTCGGCGACCACGCGCCGCCACAGCTCGGCGTTCTGCGCCACCCCGCGATGCCCCTCGCCGAAGGCGACGCGCACCGAGATCACCGGCACGCCCTGGGCGCGCGCGCCGGCCATCAGCCGCTGCGCTGCGGCGACGATCGCCGCGCGCTCCGGGCTTGCCTCGGCGACGCCGAAGCGGATCTTGCCGTTCGGATGCAGCACCTCGTTCTGGTAATGCAGCGTCAGGAGAACGCTGTGCGCGGCGAGCATGCTCATGGCGTCAGAGGAAGAGCTGCACCACTTCCATCGGCGCGTCGCAATTGACCAGGTCGATGCGCTTCAGGACGATGCGGAAATCGCCGCCGGCGCGGCGCAGCCAGTGGCGCACCGTGCCGCCGAACAGGCGCTGCTCCTCCTTGCGGAACTCGAGGATCTGCACGCTCGAACGCACCACAAGATCGGCCTTGGGCGCCAGCCCGCCGTCGAAGCCCCGGCCGCCCTCGGGATCGAGCATGACGTTGCCGACGACATGGCTCATCCGCGTCGGGAAATCCTGGCTGTAGGCGTGCGGATGGGTGACGCGGATGACGCGCATCTCCAGGCGCATGCGGTCTTCGGCGTAAAGCGAGACGGTGTTGACGGGGTCCTTCTGGCCGACCACCGAGGGAACCCAGTAGAAGCAGTCCTCGCTGTAGAGGGCAAGCCAGTCCGGCCAGCGCTTGTCGTCGAGCAGCATCGCCTCGCGGTAGAGGAATTGCTCCAGCGCGCGCAGCTCCGCAGCGGCATCGAGCTTGCCCGGGGCGAGCGTCATCTCAGGCCTCCGCCGTCATGTAGCCGAGCCAGGCCTGGTACTGGTTGCGCATCGGCAATTCGCTGGTGCCGTTGGCGCTCGTCCATTCATGGTCGCGCCTTTCACGGCCGGCGTCGCGGTGCAGGCTGACCCAAGGCGAGGCCTGCGCCGCGAGCCCCTCCTGGACGCGGTTATAGGCCTCGTGGTCGTCGGGCATGACGATCGAGCTCGGCGCGTTCACCATGTTGGAATAGATCAGCGTGTGCTTGTAAAACTCGTCCGGCGCGCCCTTGAGGCGGAAGGCATAGACGTCCATCTGCGTGCGGTCGACGGCGAGCGGCCGGATGTGGCGCAGCTGCTGATAGCCCGACTGGATCGAGATGTTGGGATAGAAGATGGTGTTGTGGCGGTCGACGGCGAGGATCTGCTCGGCGCGCTCCTTGCCATAGGCCTGCTCCATCGCCGCCATGTACTCCATGTAGACGGGATCGGTACGGCGCGGCGGGAAGATGCCGCCCATGAAGCTGTGGCCGTTGGCATGCGCCTTGAGCGTCAGCTTCTCCCAGAAATCGTAGGGGAAGCCGTTGTTGCGGGTGAAGCGCACCGGCAGCGGATCGGGGGCGCCTTGCGGCAGATGCTCGCCCGCCCACATCTTCCCGGCGTCGACCGAGGATTCATGCACCACCATCGGATGCATGGTATCGTTGAGATTCTCGAGAAAGACCTTCCAATTGGCGCGGAAAACGATGCGGAAGCAGCCGCCGACCACCTCGAGCGCGCCCTCGGGCGAACGGTCGACCATATCGTCGATCGAGGAGCGGGCGTCGCCGAGATAATCCGCGAGGCTCGGCCCGGTCTCGGCCAGACTGGCGAAGACGAAGCCGCGATAGCTCTCGACCCGCGGCAGCTTCATCATGCCGTAGCGGGGATCCTTGATGTCGAAGCCGGTGCCTTCATAGCCGCGCTGCATCGGCACGCCCTTCAGCGTGCCGTCGGTGCGATAGGTCCAGCCGTGATAGCAGCATTGGAAGAACTTCACGTTGCCTTCGCGGTCGCCCACCACCTTGGCGCCGCGATGGCCGCAGCGGTTGTAGAGCACGTGGACCCTGCCGTCGGTGTGCCGGCTCATCACCACCGGCTGCCGGCCGATGGCGGTGGCGATGTAGTCGCCGGGGTTCTTAACCTGGCTCTCATGGCCGACCCAGATCCAGGCGCGGCCGAAGATGCGCTCGATCTCGAGATCGAAGATCTCGGGGTCGATATAGATGTCGCGATGGACGCGATCGCGCTCGATCAGCGCGCGGATCGCGGCGGCGTCACGCGTCATTCCGGCCTCCGGGACAGGGCATGCGAACCTGGCATGCGCAGACATAGTATGTGCATTTGCACTTTTCCTATGCTAGGGTCGCCTCTGCATCGCCGTCAACAGCAAAGCGCGGCGGGAGGAACGGCGTGAGCCATCGGGCAGTGCGGAATGTTGCGCGCGCGTCGCCGCCGACGCCGTCCTTCGAGCTCGAGGGCCATGTCTTCTATCTCTTCACCCAGATCCTCGGCCGGCGCAATCTGGCGCTCGCGGAGAAGCTCAAGCCGCTGGGCGTCAGCGTGCCGCAATGGCGCATCCTCGCCGTGCTGCAGGAGCGCGCCGGCTGCACCATGAACGAACTCGCCGACGTCACCACCATCGAGCGCACCACGCTGACGCGCGCGCTCGACCGCATGGTCGAGACCGGCCTGGCGGCGCGGCGCGGCGATGCGCAGGACCGGCGCAGCGTGCGGCTGTCGCTTACCGCCGCGGGCAAGGACCTCTTCCGCCGCGTGCTGCCGCGCGTCGTCGAGCAGAACGAACGCGCCATGCGCGGATTCTCCGCCGGCGAGCGCGCCGATTTCCGCGCCGAGCTCCACCGCATGGTGCGCAATCTCGACCCCGATTACGATCACCGCAATGCGACGTGGCTGGCGGGCCGCGCCGCTATCACCGACAACCGCCGCAACAGGAGAGAAGCTTCATGATGTCAGCCTATCGCGCCGCCGCCGTCGCGGCGCTCGCCGCCTTGCTCGCCGCCGGCCCGGCGCTCGCCGAGGAACCGATCAAGATCGGCCTGGTGCTGCCGTTCTCCGGCGGGCCGTACGTGCCTCTCGCCAACGAAATCGCCGACAGCCTCGCCATGGCGATCGCCGATGCCGGCGGCGAGGTCGACGGCCGCAAGATCGAGGTGCTGCGCGCGGATTCCACGCACAAGCCCGACGTGGCGCAGGCGATGGCCAAGAAGCTGGTGTTCGAGGACAAGGTCGACATGCTGGTCGGCCCGGTCGGCTCGAACGAGCTGACCGCGCTGTTCAACTTCGCCAACCAGTCGAAGACGCCGCTCCTCATCCCGAATGCCGGCGACAACGAGGCGACCGGCGAGCGTTGCAGCCCCTGGGTGCTGCGCACCTCCTTCTCCAACGACCAGATCGTCCGCGAGATGGGCCCCTGGATGGTGAAGCACGGCTACAAGACCGCGGCGCTCATCGCCTTCGACTACGCCGCCGGCCACCAGCAGATGGACGGCTTCAAGCGCGGCTTCGTCAAGGCGGGCGGCACGATCGTCAGCGAGCAATACCCGCCGTTCGGCCCGATCAGCGATTTCGGCCCCTACCTCGCCAAGATCAAGGAGGCGAAGCCGGCCGCCGTCTTCACTTTCTTCGCGGGACCGCCGGCGACCGCGCTGGTCAAGCAATTCTCCGAGTTCGGCCTCAAGGACCAGATCAAGCTCGCGGGCGCCGGCTGGCTGATCTCGCCGCTCAACCTCCCGGGCGAGGGCGATGCGGCGGCCGGCGTGCTCGGCATCCTCAACTACGTGCCGACGATCGACACGCCGCAGAACAAGGCGTTCCAGGCGGAGTTCCAGGCGAAGTACCACCGCACCGCCTCGGAATTCGCGGCGCAGGGCTACGACACCGGCAAGCTCATCGTCGCCGCGCTCGCGGCGGTGAAGGGCAAGACGGCGGACAAGGCGGCGCTGGTCAAGGCGCTGCACTCGGTGACCGTCCAGGGCACGCGCGGGACGCTCAGGATCGATTCCAAGACCAACAACATCATCCAGGACATCTACATCTACGAAGGCAAGAAGGAAGGCGGCAAGGTCGACCTCGTGGTCCTCGACAAGATCCCCGCCGTGCAGGACCCGCCCAACGGGTGCAAGCTGTAGGCCGACGCGGAACGCCGCCTCGCTCGTCAGCGCTTACGACGTGAAAGCGCTGGATCGGCGGCGTGTGTCCTTCGACAGGCACGCTTCGCGCGCATGTCGAAGGGCGCACGGCCGGAGTGCAGCGGGGCAGCGGCTCTCTTAAGTCGAGCGAAACCATGGATTCCGGATTTCTCGTCCTTCAGCTGCTGAACGGCCTGCAATTCGCCATGCTGCTGTTCTTGCTGGCGGTCGGGCTGTCGGTGGTGTTCGGGATGATGAATTTCATCAACCTCGCCCACGGCACGCTCTACATGGTGGGCGCCTTCGTCGGCTTCACCGCGGCCGCACGCCTGGGCTCGTTCTGGGCGGCGCTGGTGGCGGGACCGGCCGCGGCGGCGGCGCTCGGCGCGATCTTCTACGCGCTGCTGCTGCGGCGCATGCAGGCGGCGGGCGCGATGAAGCAGGTGCTCGTCACCTTCGGCCTCATCTTCGTCGGCATCGACGCGGTGCGGCTCATCTGGGGCGATTACGCCCAGACCCTGCCTGCGCCCGCGCCGCTTTCCGGCAGCGTCCACATCCTGGGCCAGGTCTATCCCGCCTATCGCCTGTTCATCATCGCGCTGGGCCTGGCGCTGGCGCTCGTGCTCTATCTCGGTCTCGAGCGCACGCGGCTCGGCGCGGTGGTGCGCGCCGGCGTCGACGACCGCGCCACGGCGGCCGCTCTCGGCCTCAATGTCGAGCGCGCCTTCTTCGCCGTGTTCTGCCTCGGCTGCGCGCTCGCCGGGCTTGCCGGCGTCGTTGCCGCACCGGTGTTGGAGATCTATCCCGGCATGGACATGACGGTGCTGATCCCGACCCTGATCGTGGTGGTGGTGGGCGGACCCGGGCGGCTTGCCGGCGCCTTCGTCGGCGCGCTGCTGATCGGCATGGCGGAGACCTTCGGCGCGGTGCTGATCCCGGATTTCGCCAGCTTCACCATCTATGCGGTGATGGCGTTGGTGCTGCTGTTCCGGCCGCGCGGGCTGCTGCCGGCGCGGCATGCGCCATGAGCGGCGGCGGACGCCGGCAGCATCTCGCCGCGGCCCTGCTCCTGCTGGCCGGACTGGCCGCCTGGCGCTTCTCGGGCTATGCTGGCGAGGATCGGCTGGGCGAGATCGCGGTCTGGGCGATCTTCGCCATGAGCCTCGACCTGCTGGTGGGCTTTGCCGGCATGGTGTCGCTCGGCCATGCGCTGTTCTTCGGCCTCGGCGCCTACGCGCTCGCCAGTCTGACACTGTTCCTCAAATGGCCGCCAAGCCTGGCGCTCCTCGCCGCGGTCGCGGTCGCGGCGGCGAGCGCGCTGGTCGTGGGCGCCCTGGCGGTGCGGCTGAGCGGCGTCTTCTTCATCATGATCACCCTCGCCTTCGGCCAGATGGGTTGGGCCTATTTCGTGCGCGCGCGCGGCTTCGGCGGCATCGGCGGCATGTCGGGAATGACGCCGCTCGATCTCTCCGCGCTCGGCCTCGATCTCTCCAACCCGGCCGATTTCGCGCTGATCGGGATCACGGCGGCAGCGCTGGTCTATCTGCTGCTGGCGATCGTCACCGCGGCGCCCTTCGGCCGGATGCTGGTGGCGCTGCATCAGAACGAGCACCGCACCCGCGCGCTGGGCCTGCCGGTCGAGCGCTACAAGCTCGCCGCCTTCGCGCTGGCCGGCGCCTTGGCCGGGCTTGCCGGATGCCTGCAGGCGGAGCGCACCGCCTTCGTCTCGCCGGAGATGCTGGTGTGGACCACCTCGGGCGAGGTGCTGATCATGGTGATCATCGGCGGTCTCGGCAGCCTGGCGGGGCCGGCGGCCGGCGCGGCGGTCTGGGTCGTGCTCCGCCACTACCTCTCGGCGCTGACCGCCTATTGGATGCTGGCGATGGGGCTGTTCTTCGTCGCCGTGGTGCTGTTCGCCGGCGGCGGCTTGATGGGGCTGGCGCGACGGCGCGCCGCGGCCGACGATGCTTGAGGCGCGCGGCCTGGTCAAATCCTTCGGCGCGCTCGAGGTGACGCGCGAGGTGTCGCTCCACCTGCCGGCGGGCGCGCGCCATGCGGTGGTCGGCCCCAACGGCTCCGGCAAGACGACGCTCTTCAACCTGCTCGCCGGCGAGCTGCGGCCCGATGCCGGCGGAGTGCTGCTCGCCGAGCGCGACGTGACGCGCCTGCCGTCCGATGCGCGCGCGCGCCTCGGGCTCGCCCGCAGCTTCCAGCGCAACAATCTCTTCCCCGATCTCAGCGTGCGCGACAGCCTGGCGCTGGCGCTGACCATCGCGCGCGGCCAGGGCGCCGTGTTCTGGCGCCGCTTCGCGCGCCTGCCCGGCCTTGCCGGCGCGGTCGAGGCGCTGGCGCGGCGGCTGCGCCTGGAAGAGGTTCTGGAGCGCCCGGCGCGCCGCCTCGCCTATGGCACCCAGCGTCAGCTCGAGCTGGGACTGGCGCTGGCTGGCGCGCCCAAGGTGCTGCTGCTCGACGAACCGACAGCGGGGATGAGCGCCGAGGAGACGGCGGCGATGACCGCGCTGATCGCCGGATTGCCGCGCGACATCGCGATCCTCATCGTCGAGCATGACATGGAGGTGGTGTTCGAGATCGCCGAGCGCATCATCGTGCTGGATTACGGCCGCGTGCTGATCGAAGGCACGCCCGCCGAGGTGCGCGCCTCGTCGGTGGTGCGGCAGCGCTATTTCGGCGAGCGCGCGCCGTGAGCGGGGCGCTGCTCCAGCTCGAGCAGGTCCGCGCCTCCTATGGCAGCGGCGACGTGCTGCAGGGCGTGTCGCTGGCGGCGGCGGCGGGACGCGTGCTGAGCCTGCTCGGGCGCAACGGCGCCGGCAAGACGACGGTGCTCAAGACCATCATGGGCGTGCTCGCGCCCCGCGCCGGCAGCATCCGCTTCGCAGGCAACGATATCACCGGCGCGCCGCCGCACCGCATCGCGCGGGCCGGCCTCGGCTACGTGCCGGAGACGCGCGGCATCTTTCCGTCCTTGTCGGTGCTGGAGAATCTGACGGTGGCGGCGCGCGGCGCGGCCGAGGCCGGCGGCGAGGCCTGGACGCTCGATCGCGTCTTCGCGCTGTTCCCGCGGCTCCACGAGCGGCGCCATGGCGGCGGCGGCCGGCTTTCCGGCGGCGAGCAGCAGATGCTGGCGATCGGCCGCGCGCTGCTGACCAATCCGCGCCTGCTGCTGCTCGACGAGCCGACGGAAGGGCTGGCGCCGATCATCGTCGACGGCATCGAGCAGATCCTGCGCCAGCTCAAATCGACCGGCCTCGCCATCCTGCTGGTCGAGCAGAACCTGCCCTTCGCGCTGGCGTTTGCCGACGAGGTCGCGGTGCTCGGCAAGGGCCAGGTGCGCTGGAGCGGTACGGCGGCGGAATTCGCCGCGGCCGAGGCGGTGAAGCACCGCTGGCTCGGCCTCTGACGGGGCCTCAGCCCGCGACGAGCGGCGCGTATCGGTCGAGCACGCGCAGGGTTTCGTCGCGGCCGAGATCAGGTACCTCGAGCAGCACGCGCGCGATGCCGGCCTCGCGATAGGGAGCGAGCGCCGCGGCGTCGGCCGGGGCGCGAAACACGGTGATCGACAGGCTCGCGGGGTCGCGCCCCGCGGCCAGCGCCGCGTGGCGCAGCCGGGCCGCCGCCGTCCTGGGCTCCCAGCCGGCGCGCGGGCGCGGGAACCAGCCGTCGCAGAACTCGACGACGCGCTTTACCGTGTGGTCGGTCTCGCCGCCGAGGAAGAGCGGCGGATGCGGCTTCTGCTTCGGCTTGGGATAGAGCCAGACCGGGTCGAAATCGACGAAGTCGCCGTGGAACTCGGCCGCTTCCTCGGTCCACAACGCCTTCATCGCCAGCACGCGCTCGCGCAGCAGCTTGAAGCGGGTGTCGTAGCGCGCGCCGTGATTCTCCATCTCCTCGACGTTCCAGCCGCCACCCATGGCGAAGATGAAGCGGCCGTTCGACAGGTGATCGAGGCTGGCCACCGATTTGGCAGTGATGATGGGATCGCGCTGCGGGATCAGCGCGATGCCGGTGCCGAGCTTGAGAGTCCGCGTCGCCGCCGCGGCGAAGGACAGCGCGACGAAGGGATCATGGGTATGCGCATAGCGCCTGGGCAGACCGCCGCCGCCAGGGAAGGGTGTGCGCCGGCTGACCGGGATGTGGGTGTGCTCGCAGACGAAGAGCGAGTCGAATCCCCGCGCCTCGAGCGCCTGCGCCAGCTCGTCGATCGCGATGCCGTAATCGGTCGGGAAATAGAAAACGCCGACGAGCATGGCACCTCCTCCGCAAATTCGGCTGCCGCGCCGTCCGCCGCGTCACGCCGGCGACAGCCACCGGCGAGATTGGTAGAGTTCGCCGTCCGCAGCAAGAGGAAGACGATGAGGTGACGATGAGGCGCTTTTGCTCGACGCCACCCCTCCGGCGACGCCTCGCCTTGCCCCTCCTTCTCGCCGCGCTGCTCGCCGCCTGCGCCGCGCCGCCGACGGGTCCGAGCAGCCGGCTCTGGCCGCTGGTGCGGCGCTGCATCGCGCATCAGCAGGCGACGGGCGAGGCCGATCCGTGCCTGCTCGTCGATCGGGCGAAAGGCTATGCCATCCTCAAGGACATCCGCGGGCCTACGCAATTCCTGCTGGTCGCCACCGACCGCCGCTGGGGGATCGAGGATCCCAGGATCGAGGCGCGCAACGCGCCCAATTATTTCGCGGACGCCTGGTCGGCGCGCGGCTGCGTCGTCCGCGCCGCGGGTCAGGCCATTCCGGACGGCGAGCTTTCGCTCGCCGTCAATTCGGTCGCGGGGCGAAGCGACGGGCAGCTTCATATCCACATCGATCGCCTCCGCCCCGATGTCGGCAGCATGCTGCGCCGCGACGAGCCGGAGGTGACGCTCCTCGGCCATCGCTATCGTCTGCGGCACATCGAGAGCCTCGCCGGCACCAATCTCTTCGCCGCGCTGGCGGCAACCGCCGGTGGCCACACCATCGCCTACCGCACGATCGTGGTCGCCGGCGATCCCCGCGGCGGCTTCTTCGTGCTCGACGACGAGGCTCGGGACGGTGACGCCGCGAGCGGCGAAGAGCTGCAGGTGGACCATTCCCTGCTGCCGCCGGCGCAGCTGGATGCAGACCAGAAGCAGTTCGCCGGCTGCGCCGATCCAGCAACCGCCGAGGACTGGCGCCGCGGACGACTGAGCAAGGGATCGCCGGCGGGCGCGCGTTCCGGGAGCGCCGCCTCGACCGGCTGGGCGACAGCCTTTGCGGCTCCATTTGACCGCGGCCCCGGCGCCCCATAGATTGTATTTCGCAATGTAAATACTTTATGGATTGTGAAATGCAATTCAATCGCGGGCCGGCGCGGCCGAAGGTCGTCCTCTCGAGCTGGGTTCATCCGGAGGTCGTGTCGCTGTTGGAGCGCCACTGCAGCGTAGTCGCCAACGAGACACGCGAGGCGCTGGCGCGCGAGGAGGTGATGCGCCGCTGCCGCGACGCCCATGGCCTGATGGCCTTCATGACGGACCATGTCGACGACGCGTTCCTGGCGCAATGTCCCGAGCTGCGCGTCATCGCCTGCGCGCTCAAGGGCTATGACAATTTCGACCTCGTCGCCTGCAGCCGCCGCAAGGTCTGGCTCACCATCGTTCCCGACCTCCTGACCGCCCCCACCGCCGAGCTGACGATCGGTCTGATGATCGGTTTGGGGCGCAACATCATGGCCGGCGACCGGCTGGTGCGCACCGGCGGGTTCCGCGGCTGGCGTCCGGTTCTCTATGGCCAGGGCATCGACGGCAGCACCGTCGGTCTCTTCGGCGCCGGCGCGGTCGGCAAGGCGGTGGCGCGGCGCCTCGCCGGCTTCCGTGCGACGCTGCTCTATAGCGACAGCGCGCCGCTCTCGCCCGACCAGGAAGACGCGCTGCGCCTGCAGCGCGTGGCGCGCGACGAGCTGCTCGCGCGGAGCGACTTCGTCGTCCTCTGCCTGCCGCTCGCGCCGCAGACCCGGCATCTCGTCGACCGGAACTTCCTCGCGCGCATGAAGCCGGGCGCCCTCCTGGTCAACACCGCCCGCGGCTCGCTGGTCGACGAGGCGGCCGTCGCCGACGCGTTGGAGCGCGGCGCGCTCGGCGGCTACGCCGCCGACACCTTCGCGATGGAGGATTGGGCGCTCGCGGACCGGCCGCTCGACATCGATGGCCGGCTGCGCAGCGCCGCGGAGAAGACGCTGTTCACGCCTCATCTGGGATCCGCCGTCGATCGGGTGCGCCGCGAAATCGCGCTCCAGGCGGCAACCAGCCTGCTCGAGGCGCTCTGCGGCGAAACGCCGTCCGGCGCCGTCAACGCTCTCCCCGAGCCGCGGTCCGCCCTCCTGTCATGATCGATCTCGGGCAGGTTCTCACCTTCCTCGCCGTCATCGAGACCGGCAGCTTCCGCGACGGCGCCGCCCGTCTCGGCATCGCGCAGCCGACCGCCTCGCAGCACGTCAAGAAGCTCGAAGCTGCGCTCGGATACCCGCTGATCGAACGCCGTCGCGCCCGCGCCGAGACCACCGCGCGCGGCGCCCGCTTCCTGCCCTTCGCGCGCACCCTGCTGCGGATCGCCGACCGGGCGCAGAGCGCCGTCAGGCGCGGCGGGCTCGCCATCGGCGCCAGCAGCAACATCGGCGTCTATCTTCTCCAGCCGCTGGTGCGGGCGTTCCGCTCCGCGCAGCCGGCGATCGGGCCGCTCGACATCCGCATCGGAACCAATCCCGAGACGGCGCAGCGCCTCGAGGAGGGCGAGATCGATATCGGCCTGATGGAATGGTGGGACGGTCGGCCCGGCTTTGCCGCGCAGATCTGGCGCTACGAGCGGCTGGTCGTGATCGTCTCGCCGGAGCACGGGTGGGCGCGCCGCAAGTCGATCGACCGCGCCGCGCTGCTGCGGGAGCCGATGATCGGCGGCGAGCCCGGAACCGGAACGGCACGTCTGCTGCAGCGGGCCTTCGGCGTCGAGGCGACGGCGCTCAATGTCGGGCTGCAGCTCGGCAGCACCGAAGCCGTGAAGCAGGCGGTGCGCGCCGGGCTCGGCATCTCCATCACCTTCGAGAGCGCGGTGCGCGACGAGGTCAGGGCCGGCGTCCTTCATGCGCTGCGCCTGCGCGAGGCGAGCCTGTCGAAGCCGCTCTTCTCGATCCTTTCCGACAGCCTCGGGCCCGACAATCCGGCGCACCGGTTCGACGCCTTCCTGCGCCAAGGCGCGCCGCCGGCGCCCGCCTGAGCGATCGCGTCTCACGATGCGATCTCTTCCGGCGCCAGCGCCATCCAGCGGAAGCGCCGGCGCGTCCATTCGCTGCTGCGGTCGACCGCGACGACCAGAACCCAGGTGAGCAGCAGATAGGCCATCATCCGCCGATAGAAGAACAGCTGCTGCGCCTCGTAGAGCGCCTGGCCGATGCCGCCGGCGCCGATCATGCCCACCACCGTCGCCTGCCGCACGTTCCATTCCAGCCGGAAGAGCGTGTGGACGGCGAGCGGCGCCAGCGCCAGCGGCAGGGTGGCGTAGGCGGCGACCGCGACGCCCGACGCGCCGGTCGACGCCACCGCGATCAGCGGCTCGCGGCGTACGTTCTCGACGGATTCGGCGAAGAGCCGGCCGAGGCAGCCGGCGGAATGCACCGCGAGCGCCAGCGTGCCGGCGACCGGGCCGATCCCGGCGGAGGCGACCAGCACCAGCCCCCAGACGACTTCCGGCACCGCACGCAGCGCCTCGAGCAGGCGCCGCACCGGCAGCGCGATCACCACCGGCGACAGGTTGCGCGCCGACAACAGCGCCAGCGGCAAAGCGGCGGCGGCGCCAAGCGCCGTACCGAACACCGCCATGCCGAGCGTCTGCGCGACGAGATCAGGCAGCCTGCGCCAGGCGGCGGCGTCGAGCCCCGGCGGCAGCATGCCGGCAAAGGCGCTTGCGGCATGGGCGAGGCTCGCCGAGGGCGGCCAGAAGCGCCAGGCGCAGTAGAGCGCCGGCGGCAACAGCGCGACGAGCCAGCGCGGCTCGCGCCGCAGCACGACCGCCAGCTGGTCGAAAAGCGAGACCAGCGCCACCAGGACCAGGATCAGCGTCGCCGTGCGCTGGAAATCGAAGGCGTTCAGCGTCCCGACCAGCTCGGCGCCGAGGCCGCCGCCGCCGACGGCGCCGACGATCACCGAGGCGCGGATGGCGCTCTCGAACTCATACGAGCCGTAGCTGAGGATATCCCTGAGCTTCAGCGGCAGCATCCCCACCAGCGCCACCTGCATCCGACTGGCGCCGGCGGCACGCAGCGCTTCCAACGGCGCCGGGTCGGCGGTGCGGCAGAGGTCGCCGAACACCTTGCCGAGGGCGGCGGCGTAATAGATCGCGAGCGCCAGCATGCCGGCGCCGGGACCGACGCCCAGCGCGATGACGCAGAAGATCGCGAGCGTCAGGTCCGGGACGGCGCGGATGCCGGCGAGCAGGCCGGCCAGCACCCGCGTCCCGGGGAGCCGCGCGCCGATCCAGAGCCCGACCGGCAGGCTCACGGCATAGGCAAGCAGCATCGCGCCCGCCGTCATCCCGATCGTCTCGGCGACCGGCGGCAGCAGCGCGCGCAGATAGTGCGGCGACAGATCCGGCGGGAAAAAGCCGGCCAAGGTGCCGAGCAGGCTGCGCCAGGCGTTCATCTCGGGCTCAGGCGAGGCGCGCGGCGCGCTCCTGCCGCATCGCCGGCGCGGCCGGAACGGTCTGCGGTCTCGCATCCCGCGTCCGATCGCCGACGAGCCTCCCCGCCTCCATCTCGATCGTCCGCGGGAAATACTGGCGGGCGAGATCGGGCTGATGCAGCGAGCAGATCACGGCGATGCCGTCGTCCTCCGCGAGGCGGCAGAGCAGCTGGAGCGCCTGATGCGCCAAGCGCGGATCGAGCGAAGCCACCGGCTCATCGGCAAGCAGCAGGAGCGGCCGCTGCACCAGCGCGCGGGCGATCGCCACGCGCTGCTGCTGCCCGCCGGAAAGCGTGCCGGCGCGGGCGCGCAGCTTGTCGCCGAGGCCGACGCGCTCCAGCGCGGCCTGCGCCTCGCCGAGCTCCGCCGCCAGCGGCCAGAACAGAAAGCGCAGGGCATGCGCATCCGACCACCGTCCCAGCGCCCCGGCCATGACGTTGTGATAGACGCGCAAGGGCTCGACCAGGTCGTGCTTTTGCGGGATCACCGCGATGCGCCGGCGCAACCCGCGCAGCGCCCCCGTCGCGGACGGATTCACCGTTTCGCCGGCGAGATCGATCCGCCCCGACAAGGCCGCGACGCTGCCGTTGAGCGCGCGCAGCAGCGTGGTCTTGCCGGCACCGCTGGGGCCGACCAGCGCGACGCGCTCGCCGCCGGCGAGGTCGAAGGAGACGTCGCGGCAGATCGAGGTCGCCGCCCCCGGCGGGCGCACCTCGAGCCGGTGCACGCGCAGCAGCGGCGGCGCCATCACAGCAATCCGAGCCGGCCGGCGATGACGCGCACCTGATCGTATTCCGCGTCGCCGGCGGGGACGAAGCGCTTGCCGCGCAGGATGGCGAGAATCTTGTCGTCATCGCCGTGCCCAGACGCCAGCGCGGTGAAGGCCTTGGCGATGGCCGCACGCACCCCCGGGTCGAGACCCTTGCGCGCGACCCAGACGTAATCGACGAAAGCCGGGGTCGTATAGAAGACCCGCAGCTTGGCCGGATCGGCCTTGCCGTCGCGGGTCATCTCGCGGAACACGGTCTCGTCGGTGGCGCCGGCGTCGACGGCGCCGGCCTCGACCGCCTTGACGGTGGCGGCGTGGCTGCCGGTGTAGCGGTAGCTTAGATCCTTCTCGGGATCGACGCCGGCCTTGCTCATCGCGAGATAGGGAAACATGTGGCCGCTCGTCGAGTTGATGTCGCCGAAGGCGAAGCGCTTGCCCCTGAGGTCGGCCAAAGACCTGATCGGCGCGTCGGCCGGGGTGATGAACAGCGAATGGAACTGCTGGTCCTCCTCGCGCTGCACCAGCGGCACGACGCCATAGCGCGCATGCGCCTTGACGTAGGTGAGACCGCCGAGGTAGGCGATGTCGAGCGACGCGTTGCCCAGGCCCTCGACCGTGGCGTTATAGCTGGTCGGTATGACCAGCTCGACGGGCTCGCCGATCGCCTTTTCGAGATAGGCGCGCAACGGCGCCTTCTCCTCGACCGAGACCTGCGTCGCGCCCGCATCCGGCACCATGCCGATGCGAATCGGTCCGGCCGCGGCAGGGACCGCCGCCGCGACCAGCGCCGCCGCGAGGATCAAGCCAGCCCAAGGCGCTCGTCCGGTTCTCGGTGCCGACATCTCTCTGTCTCCGCCCGATTTCGTGCATTGCGGGCCGCAATGCAATTCCGGGTTACATCGCGATCCGCGATCGGAGTTAAGCAGAGATACGTGACGATCTTGCGGCAGTTCGATGACGGGACGGGACTGCGCGCGGCGCGCCTACCCCGCCTTGGCGCTCTCCGCCCAGCGCTTCATCAGCGTGTTGGACGGCAAGGTCTCGTCGAGCACCTTCTTCGCGGTCTCGCCGCCGGCCGCCGGCACCAGCTTGGGATCGAGCAGGCCGATCTGGACCAGCACCGAGGCCTGATCCCAGTAGATGTGCTCGTGATAGAGCTTGTCGCCGCGGAAATTGATGATCGCGACCAGCGGCACCTCGACGTATCTGCCGCTCGGCTTGACGCCGGGCAGCATCCAGTCGATCTCGCGGTCATGGGTGAAGCAGAAGATCATCTCGTCGACGACGCGGTCGGCGCCGATGGTGCGCGAGATCGGGATGAGGCGCGTATCGGCCGGGTTGGAATCGACGAAATGATGCTGGTAGAAGCGGTGCAGCTCCTTGTAGCCGACGCCGCCGGTCATGGTCGGCACGTGGTTGACGTAGGGCTGCGCCACCATCGTCGCCATGGTGGCGTCGACGTCGCGGGTGGCGAACTCGTAATAGCAGTGCATCTCCCACAAAGCGCTGAGATTGAACACCGGTCCCAGCACCTTGCGGAAGAGCGCGATCGAGCGGGAATGCGCCATCATCGAGGCCGGCTTGTCGAAATTGCTGCCGCCCTTGCGCGCGAAGGCGTGGTCGACGCCGGGATAGACGTAGACCTCGACCTCGGAGCGGCCCTCGAACGCACCCTTGATCGCGTTCACCACCTCGGACGGCGTCCATCGGTCCTTCTCGGCGATGTGCAGGACCATCGGGCATTTGATCCCGGAAGCTTCACCCAGCACCTTCTCGATGCCGACGCCGTAATAGGAGACGGCGCAATCGACGCCGAGCCGCGCGGCGGAGAGATAAGCGAGCAGGCCGCCCAGGCAGAAGCCGATGGCGCCGATCTTGCCCTTGCATTCCGGCAGTGCGCGCAGCGCGGCGATGGTGGCGCCGATGTCCTCGACCGATTTGTCGACGTCGAACTTCTCGCGATAGGCGAAGGCCTTCTTGCGGTCGTCGTCGGTGAAGCCGAGATCGATGCCAGGCTCGATGCGCCAGAACAAATCGGGCGCCAGCACGACATAGCCTTCCTCGGCGTAGTAGTCGGCAACCCCGCGGATATAGGCGTTGACGCCGAAGATCTCCTGCAGCAGCACGATGCCCGGGCCGCTGCCTTTCTCCGGCGTGGCAAGATAGGCCTTGAAGCTGCCGCCGTCCTTCGCCTTCACCGTGATGTACCGACCCGCCATGACCGCCTCCTTGAGCCTGCGCCGCCGAGGCTACGATCCGCCGGCGCGGCGAGTCAATCAACCGGCCAGAGCGTCGCCGGCAATGCGCTCCACCCCGGCCGCCGCCATGGCGCGCATCGCCGCGGCGAGCGAACCCGCGAGGTCGATGGCGCGGCAGCCATCCTCGACCAGTACGGCGGCGAAGCCTTCGCGCCGAGCATCGACCGCCGAGTAATGCACGCAGAAATCGGTAGCGAGCCCGACCAGGAACACCCGCCGAAAGCCGCGCTCGCGCAGATATCCGGCGAGCCCGGTCGGCGTTCGCCGATCGTTCTCATAGAAGGCGGAATAGGAATCGATCTCGCGGCGGAAGCCCTTGCGAAGGATCAGCTCGGCCTGGGGCAATCGCAGGCCGGGATGGAAGGCGGCGCCGTCGCCGCCCTGCACGCAGTGATCCGGCCACAGCGTCTGCGCGCCATAGGCAAGCTCGACCGTCTCGAAGGGCTGGCGGCCGGGATGAGCGCTGGCGAAGGAGAGATGGCCGGCGGGATGCCAGTCCTGCGTCATCACCACATCGGGAAAGTGCCGGGCAAGCCGGTTCACCACCGGCACCACCGCATCGCCTTGCGGCACGGCGAGCGCGCCGCCGGGGCAGAAATCGTTCTGGACATCGATGACGAGCAGGACGTCGCCGGCTCGCGGCCGCATGGCTCGGCTCCTTCGGAGAAAACGCTACCATGGCAGGCGCCTTCCCGCCACGGCATGCTTGCTTTCTCGGCTTGCGGGCAGCAGCCTTGGCGGCAACAGCAAGCAAGGGAGGACATGATGCCGGCGTGGCCCTATACCAAAGGCGTGCATGATCTCGGCACCGGCTGCTACGCCTATCTGCAGCCGGACGGCACCTGGGGCTGGAGCAATGCCGGGCTGGTCACCGACGGCGGCCAATCGCTGCTGGTGGACACGCTGTTCGACCTCAAATGCACGCGCGAGATGCTGACGGCGCTGCGCGCGGCGAGCCCGGCGGCGCAGCGCATCGGCACGCTGGTCAACACCCATTCCAACGGCGACCACACCTTCGGCAACCAGCTGGTGTCGGGCGCCGAGATTATCGCGTCGCGCGCCTGCGCCGAGGAGATGAAGCAGCGCACTCCCGAGGAATTGGCGGCGATGATGCGCAACTGGCAGGCGCTCGGGCCGGGTCCTGCCTTCTTCCACGAGGTCATGGGCACGCGCTTCGACTACGAGGGCATCACGCTCACCCTGCCGACGCGCACCTTCGAGCGCACGCTCACTCTCTCGGTCGGCGGCAAGGAGGTGCGCCTCGTCGAGGTCGGCCCGGCGCATACCGGCGGCGACGTCATCGTCTATGTGCCGCAGGACCGCACCGTCTTCACCGGCGACATCCTCTTCGTCAACGGCCATCCCGTGATCTGGGCCGGGCCGATCGCGAACTGGATCAAGGCCTGCGATCTCATCCTCGGCTGGGACGTCGAGACAGTGGTGCCGGGCCACGGCCCCATCACCGACAAATCCGGCGTGCGCGCGCTGAAGCAGTATCTCGACTATCTGCGCGTCGAGGCGCGCAAGCGCTTCGACGCCGGGCTCGACTATGAAGCGGCGGCGCGCGACATCTCGCTCGAGCCCTTCCCCGGCTGGACCGATCCCGAGCGCATCCTGGTCAATGTCAACGCGCTCTATCGCGAATTCCGCCGCGACACGGCGCCGCCCGACGCCATGGCGCTCTTCGCGGCGATGGGCCGCTATCACGCCGAGCACCGGCACAAGGCGCAGTAGGAGAGGCCCGGCCATGAAGCTCGTCACCTTCGAGACCGCCGGCGCCCGGCATATCGGCGCGCTGCTGCCGGGAGAGCGCGAGGCGGTGGATTTCACCGCCGCCGACGGCGCGCCCATTTTCCGCGACATGCTGGCGCTGATCGACGGCGGCGCCGCCGCGCTCGACCATGCGCGCCGTCTGCTGCAGAAGCCGCCGCGCACCGTGGCGGTCGACAGCATACGGCTGCTGGCGCCGGTGCCGGAGCCGCGCCAGATGCGCGATTTCCTGGTATTCGAAAAGCATTTGCGCAACGCCCGGGCCAATACCCCGACCCTCCGCGGCGGCGCGCGGCTCGATCCCGCGACGATCGAACTGCCCAAGGTCTGGTACGAGCAGCCGATCTACTACAAATGCAACCGCTTCAGCGTCATCGGCACCGGCCAAGACATCCTCTGGCCGCGCTACAGCAAGCTGCTCGACTACGAGCTCGAATTCGGCGTCTTCATCAGCCCGGGCGGCAAGAATATCCGGCGCGAAGACGCACGCGCGCATATCTTCGGCTTCTGCATCTTCAACGACGTCAGCGCCCGCGACGCGCAGATGCGCGAGATGGCGGGCCAGCTCGGCCCGGCCAAGGGCAAGGACTTCGACACCGGCAACGTCATGGGGCCGTGGCTGGTGACGGCGGACGAGGTCGCCGATCCCTACAATCTCACCATGGTCGCGCGGATCAATGGCGAGGAATGGTCGCGCGGCAACAGCAGCACGATGCACCACAAATTCGAGGATATCATCGCCCATGTTTCGGCTGACGAGACGCTCCATGCCGGCGAATTCCTGGGCTCCGGCACGGTCGGCGGCGGCTGCGGCCTGGAGCTCGGCCGCTTCCTCAAGCCCGGCGACGTCATCGAGCTCGAGGTCGAAGGGCTGGGCGTGCTGCGCAATCGGGTGGTGGCGCAGGTCTGATCCCGCGCCGCATGCCGCGTAGAGTGTCAGGGAATTCCCGCCGGATCGAGCGGGTGCAGCTCGAAGCCGGCGCGGCGTGCGACGCGGCGCGCGGCGTCGGCGGGCGGCAGGCTGGCATCCCAGGTGAGCGCGTCGAAGCGGTAGCCGTTGACCGCATCCGCCACCGATGACACGAGCCAGAGCAGCGGCGGCACCATCTCGTCGGGCTCGACGAAGCGCGGCAAGGTGCCGGCACGGCTCGCCGCGCTGGCCTCGACCGCCATGCCCGGTGTATGCGCGCCGGCGCCGGGGTTGAGGACGTTGACGGTGACGCCGGTGCCGGCAAGCTCCTGCGCCCAGATCTCGGTAGCCATCTCCAGCGCCGCCTTCGACGCGCCATAAGGCCCCGAGGTCGGGCGGTTCATGGTGTCGAGTTTGGTGGTGACGTTGATGATGCGGCCCCACCCCTCCTTGACCATGAGCGGCGCCGCGCGGCGCGCCATCTGGTCGGCGGCGACGTAGTTGGTGTCCATCACGGTCTGCACGATCTCGTCGCCGAGCTCCCAGAATTTCGGCTTCACCGCGCGGCGGTAGAGCTCGGGCCAGATATAGGTGAAGGTGAGGCCGGCGCTGTTGAGCAGGATATGGAGCTGCCCGAAACGCGCGAGCGCCGCCGCGATGACGCGGTCGCAGTCGGCCGGGCGGCGCAGATCCGCCACCAGCGGCAGCAGAAGCGCGCCGAGCCCGGCCTCTCGAGCTTCCGCGCCGAGCCGGGCGGCATCCGCCTCGATATGGCCGGCCGCCAGCACGCGCTCGCCCTGGCGCGCCAGCGCCAGCGCCATGGCGCGACCGAGGCCGCTCAACCCGCCGGTGACGATCGCGACATGTCCGCTCATCGCTGCCTCTCGCCCCTCAATGACCGATTTCGGAATAAGGATACCGCAACGTCCCCGAGCGCAGCTCCGGCGGGTCGAGGATGATTTGATGGCCGGGTTCGGTGAACTGCGCCATGCCGTGGCCGTGAATGTTCTGGTACTGGATGGTGAGGATGCGCGGCTTGGCCCATTCGCCGTCCGGGCCGAATGTGATGTCGCCGACCACGGTGCTGAACGTCGCGTGGTGGATGTGCTCGGCGAGCTTGTCCTGATCGAGGCTGCCGATGGCGGTCACCGCCTGTTGCAGCACTTGCAAGGTGGCGTAGGTGAAGGGCGGCACGTAATAGCCCAGCGGATCGACCCCGGCGGCGGCGGCGCGCGCCTGGTACTTCCTGATGAAATCGTCGGTGCCGGGAAAGCGCATCGTCGGCTCGTGTACGAAGAGCTCGTAGCAGACGATGCCGTCGAGCTGGTCGCCGAGCTGCATCTTGATGGCGCCGGATTGCAGGCCGACCATCGGTCCGCCGAAGATCCGCGCCTTCAGCTGAAGCTCGCCGGCGGCGCGCAGGAAGTTGGCGGTGTCGGCGGGATATGACGCAACCATGATCACCTCCGGGCCGGCGGCCGCAATGGCGCGGACGATCGGGGTGAAATCGACGGTGCTGGGCGGGTAGGTTCGGTCATAGACGGTCTGGAGCCCGAACCGCTTGATCTGGCGCCGCGCGCCCTCGAGCGCGCCCTTGGCAAACTCGGCGTCGGCGCCGACGATGGCCACGGTCCTGGGCTTGGGCGACATCGACATCGCCGCTTCGAAGAAGCCGCGCGTCAGCGCGTCCTTGCCGTCGGGCCCGTAGGGCATGGTCTGGAAGTAGCGCGGGTAGTGGAAGGTCTCGTTCACGGCAAGCGCCAGCGTCACCATGAAGAGCCGGCCGTGCTCGATCACCGTCGGCATGGCCGGCGAGCTGATATTGGTGCCGCTGGCGAGCAACAGATCGACATGGTCGACATCGAGCAGCTTAGCGTAGATGCCCGGCACCAGCGACGGGCTGCTCTGGTCGTCGTAATAGACCAGTTCCATCTTGCGCCCGAGCAGCCCGCCCGCGGCGTTGACGTCATCGGCCCAGATCTGCGCCGTCAGCAAGCCCTGCTTGCCGTTGCCCGCGAGGCCGCCGGTGAGCTCGGCGGCAAATCCCACCTTGATGGGATCGGCGGCGGCGGCCGGCCGCGCGGCCAGAAGTGCCGGCAGGAGCAGCGCGGCTACGAAAAGAACTCCCCTCGCCCGTCCATGGCGCACGTCACGTCCTCCCTTCGCCGGCGTTTGCCGCATCCTGCGGCATCGCCGGTCATGGCCGCATGGTCGTCGCTACCGGTCCCGGCTCGCGCAGCTTGGCGGCAAGATTGGCGAATTCGCAGAGCAGCGGACGCGTGTCGCGGGGATCGATGATCTCTTCGATACCAAAGGCTTCCGCGACGCGGAAGGGCGAGCGCACCCGGTTCAAGCGTTCCTCGATCTCGCGCCGCAGCCTTTCGGGATCGTCGGCGGCCTCGAGTTCGGCGCGATAGGCGGCCTCGATGCCGCCTTCCACCGGCAGCGAGCCCCAATCGCCGGACGGCCAGGCATAGCGGTAGTGGAGGCGCGCATGATTGGTATGCGCCGCGCCGGCGACGCCAAACGCCTTGCGCACCAGGATCGAGCACCACGGCACCTTGGCCTGGTAGACGGCAGCGAGCGCGCGCGCGCCAAAGCGAATGGTGCCGGACTTTTCCGCCTCGAGGCCGATGACGAAGCCGGGGATGTCGACGAGATGCACCACCGGCAGGTGGAAGGTATTGGCGAGATCGACGAAGCGCGTGATCTTCTGCGAGGCCTGGGCCGTCCAGCCGCCGCCATAGATGTAGGGGTCGCTCGCCAGCACGGCGACCGGCCAGCCGTCGAGCCGGGCGAGGCCGGTGATCGCCGAGCCGCCGAACTTGCGGCCGATCTCGAAGAAGCTGTCGCGATCGAGCACGGCGCGCAGGATGCGGCGCATGTCGTAGACCTTGCGCCGGTCCTCGGGCACCGCCTCGATCAGCCATTCCTCGCGGCGGTTTGCCTCGTCGGTAGCGGGTCCGCGCGCCGGCAGCTCATGGACCGAGGAGGGCAGATACGAAAGGAACCGCCGCGCCCGCGCGAAGGCCTCGTCCTCGCTCGCCACCACATCGTCGATGGCGCCGGCGCGGGCATGGATCTCGCTGCCGCCGAGTTCCTCCTTGGTGAGGGTCTGGCCGAGCCGCGCCACCACCGGCGGCCCGGCGATGAACATCTGCGAGATGCCCTCGACCATCAGCGAATAATGCGCCGTCACCAGCCGCGCCGCCCCGAGCCCGGCGACCGAGCCCAGCCCCAGCGCCACCACCGGCACCGCGCCCATATTGGCCACCACCAGATCCCAGGCCGGGTTCGCCGGCACATAGGTGCGGCCCTCGGTTTCGATCGTGCGCACGGAGCCGCCGCCGCCGGTGCCGTCGACCAGGCGGATCAGCGGCAGGCGCAGCTCCAGCGCCATCTGCTCGCCGATGACCTGCTTGCCGCGGATCGACGCGTCGGCGGCGCCGCCGCGCACGGTGAAGTCGTCGCCGCCCACGACCACCGGACGCCCGTCGATGGTGCCGCGGCCGACGACGAAATTCGCCGCCATGAAGCTTTCCAGCGAGCCGTCCGCCCGATATTTGGCCTTGCCGGCGGTGGCGCCGACCTCGTGGAAGCTGCCGGGATCGAGCAGCCGGTCGATGCGCTCGCGCACCGTAAGCTTGCCGCCGTCATGCTGCCGCTTCACCTTGTCGGCGCCGCCCATCTCCCATGCCAGCGCCTCGCGGCGGCGCAATTCTTCTATGTCGTCTTTCCAGCCCATCACATCCGCCTCCCCCGGAGATGCTAGCAGGGGAGTGCGGCCGCGGCCATGCTCGCCGGCATCAACGCGACGTTTGGCGGGGCGTCGCAAACACGCGCCATCGTCCGGATGACTGCGCGCGATGCCCGGTCTATAACCGCCGCTCATAACTCTTGCTCGACCCGAGCGCTCTGCGCCATGCTGGTCGCCGAGTTTGAATTGGAGGACGCGCCTCCGGCCGTCTGCCCTGATTTCGACATCATCGTCGGATAGCATGAAGCAACTGTCACCCATGAACACCGCCCTCTCGATGCGCCGACCCACCCTCAGCGCTCTCTTCGGCACCACCCTGTTGCTGCTCGCCGGCTGCAGCGGAACGCCCTCGGGCGGCTCGAGCGATCCCAATCTCGCCCTCATCCATCAGGTCATGACCAAGGTCCAGGCGAGCTACGTTGAGCCGGTCGACACGGCGCAGCTCACCAAGGACAGTCTCAAGGGGATGCTGACCGGGCTCGATCCCCATTCCGACTATATGGATGAGAACGAATACGAGGACATGCTCGCCGACAGCCATGGCGAGTTTACCGGCATCGGCGCCGAGCTGACCCGCGACGAAAACCATCTCAAGATCCTGTCGCCGATCGACGACACGCCCTCGGCGCTGGCCGGCGTCAGGCCCGGTGACGTGATCCTGCGCATCGACGGCGAACCGACGGACGCCATGAACCTCAAGGATGCCGTCGACAAGCTGCGCGGCCCGGCGGGCACCAAGGTGCGCATCACGATCCTGCGCACCGGGCAGAAGCCGTTCGACGTCACCCTGGTCCGCGCGCTGATCCACGTCGCCTCGGTCAAATCGCATCTCGAGCCCGGGCGCATCGGCTATGTCCGCATCACCACCTTCATGGAAAAGACCCAGGGCGAGTTCGTCGACGCGATCGACCGGATGAGGCGCGAGGCGGGCGGCCGGCTGGACGGGCTGGTGGTCGATTTGCGCAATGATCCCGGCGGCCTGCTCGACAGCGCCGTGAACGTCGCCGGCGACTTCCTGGACGGCGGGACCGTCGTCTCCATCCGCGGCCGATCGCCCGGCGAGAACGAGACCTTCGACGCCCGCAACAGCGGCGACCGCCTGCGCGGCGTGCCAGTGGTCGTGATCATCAACGGCGCCTCGGCCTCCGCCTCCGAGATCGTCGCCGGCGCGCTGCAAGACCGCCACCGCGCCGCTATCCTCGGCACGCGCAGCTTCGGCAAGGGCTCGGTGCAGACCATCATCCCGCTCGACGGCCAGGGCGCGCTCCGGCTGACCACGGCGCGCTACTACACGCCCTCCGGACGCTCGATCCAGGGCGCGGGCATCAGCCCGGATCAGGTGGTGCTGCCGCCCAAGGACGAGCAGGTGGCCGATGCCACCATCGTGCACGAGAACGATCTGCACGGCGCGCTCCGGAACACGGGGCCAGAAGGCGGCGGCAAAAGCGCGCTCTCCGCCGCGGCCACGCAGCAGGATACGACGGAAGACGTGGCCATCGATCCCGCGATCATCGGCACGGCGAAGGACTACCAACTCGCCGTGGCGGTGAAGCGGCTGCGCGAGATGGTGGCGCGCGGCCAGCCGGGGGAACGCAGCTAGGCAAACGGCCGGTCGCTCCACCACGGGAAGAAGGCCGGCATGTCGCTGCTGGGCCGCATCGTGAAGCGCGGCTTGCGCTTCTCCAGGAAGGAGGCGACGCCCTCATAGGCGTCGGGCGAGCGGCCCATCATCTGGATGCCGCGCGAATCCACCTTGTGCGCCTCCATCGGATGGTCGGCGCCGAGCATGCGCCACAGCATCTGCCGCGCCAGCGCCACCGATACGGCCGAGGTGTTCTCGGCGATCCCGCGCGCCAGCGCGCGCGCCGCCGGCATCAGTTCCGCCGGCGGCAGCACGCGCTTGACCAGCCCGCCCGCCAGCGCCTCCTGCGCGTCGAAGACGCGTCCGGTCAGCACCCAGTCGAGCGCCTGCTGGATGCCGACCAGGCGCGGCAGGAACCAGCTGCTGCAGGCTTCGGGCACGACGCCGCGCCGGGCGAAGACGAAACCGAAGCGCGCACCGTCGGCGGCGAGGCGGATGTCCATCGGCAGCTGCATGGTGGCGCCGACGCCGACGGCCGGCCCGTTCACCGCGGCGATCACCGGCTTCCTGCACTCGAAGATGCGCAGGCTGACCGTGCCACCGCCGTCGCGCCGCTGCTCGTCGGCGGCGATGGCGCCGCGCGCCGCATAGTCGAAGGTCTTGCCGCCGGCCGAGAGATCGGCGCCGGCGCAGAACGCCCGGCCGGCGCCGGTGACGATGACGGCGCGCACCGCGTCGTCGGCGTCGACCGCATCGAATGCGGCAATGAGCTCCAGCCGCATGGTATTGGTGAAGGCGTTGAGTTTGTCCGGACGGTTCAAGGTGATGGTGGCGATGCCGTCCTCGACGGCATAGAGAATCTCAGTGAACATGATGGGCGGCTCCCGCTCTTCCTCGTCTCGCCTCACCCTAGCACGACGGCCGTGACCGCGACGGTCCGGCCGGACCGCCCTCCGCCCGCGCTGGCGGATATCCTGCTCAGAGGTGCCGCGGTTCCCTGCGAGCTGCGGCGATCAGGCGGCAGAGCCGGAAGAAGCGGCGGCGCGTCGTTCACGAATCTGTCACACTCGGCCGAACGCAGCGTGGCCCTTTCTGCGCGGACGCGCCGAGCGTGCTTCGGCCGGAATGAACCACGGATGGACCGACCCAATTCCCCCGCTGTCCGCGACGGGCCGATAATGGTTGGACATCGAACAGGCGCCATGACTATCTTTGGCCGATGGTTCCCTCGGGGATCAAAAGGGAACACGGTTGAGGCGGTGGCGCCGCTGCCGTGGCTGCCCCCGCAACTGTGAGCGGCGAGCCGCGCGCCAGTTACGCCACTGGGAAACCGGGAAGGCGGCGCAAGGCAGGGACCCGCAAGCCAGGAGACCTGCCATCGCCGTGGTCAAGCGCGGGCGCGT
>DAHUYF010000194.1 GCA_027315365.1 Rhodospirillales bacterium
CGCCGCCGGCGGCCTGGGCGGGATCATCGGCGACGGCCAATTGCCCGACGCGGGGCCCGAGCAGATCCTGGAAACCTATTACAGCGTCGCCATGCTCGGCGTCGCTCACGTCACCGCCGATTATCAGTTCATCAACAACCCAGCCTACAACCGCGACCGCGGACCCGTCTCGATCTTCCTTCTGCGATTGCATCTGGAAGATTGACGCTCGGAACGCTTTACCGGGTGTTGCCGCGTGCGGAAGTCGTCCTTAATCCGAGGGTGGCGATCCGGGTGCGACGCGGGGGCGGCGCAGCCGACGGAGCGAGCGCCAAAGGCGCGCGACGACGGCTCCGGCATGGTCGCCGCCGGCCTTGTCCTTGGGCTGGGAGCTTTCGGCGTAGGCCCGGCAGAATTCGGCCCGCACCAGGGCCAAAGCGAGGCTATCCCTCATGGTTCACCTTCCTTGCGCCGCTCGCTGCGGCGACCGGGAGAACCGGAGAGGGTCACCCGATGGCAACCACCTCTCCGTCGCCCCGTGCCGGTCGGGCGATGGTATTTGCGTCGGACGCCCCCGCCATTGCCGCGCAAACGACGATGACGGTGGCCGGTCTAGGGTGACTATCCATCCTGCTCTCTGCACGTATGCACGACCCGCCCGGGCCGGGCCGGGCGGACGCCGGCTAATAAGAACCGTGCGCGTTGCTTGTCAATCGGTTTCGAGGAGGCACGGGAATTCGCCGGTCGGCGACCTCGCCCAGGCCGCCGGCGTGGAATCTCGCACGCGCCGATAAGATGCTACACTCCGTGGCGGTCGGGACTGGTCGGCGCGGGATCGCTGCGGCATGAGATTGCTGGTGGTGGAGGACAACAGGGAGCTGGCCGAGCTTCTGACCAAGGGGCTCGATGCCGCCGGCCTCGCCGCCGACGTGGTGGCGACGGCCCAGGATGCGCGCGACGTGCTGGCGACGACGCGCTATGCCGCGATCGTGCTCGATCTCGGCCTGCCCGATGAGGACGGGCTCGGCGTGCTGCGCTCGCTGCGCGCCCGCGAGGACACCACCCCGGTGCTGGTGTTGACGGCGCGCGGCGGCGTGCAGGACCGTGTCGTCGGGCTGCGCAGCGGCGCCGACGACTATCTCGCCAAGCCCTTCGCGCTGGAGGAGCTGGTGGCACGGCTGCAAGCGCTGCTGCGCCGCCCGGGCGAGCTGCTGGGCCGCTCGCTGCGCGTCGGCAACATCACCTTCGACACCGAGGCGCGCCAGGTCTTCGTCGGCGATACGCCGCAATTCTTCTCCGCGCGAGAGGTGGCGGTACTTGAAATCCTGATGCGGCGCAGCGGGCGCGTGGTGTCGAAGAAGCTGGTCGAGGATCAGCTCTTTGGCCTCTCCATCGATGTCGGCTCGAACGCCATCGAGGTCTATATCCACCGCCTGCGCCGGCAGCTCGCCGACAGCGGCGCCAAGGCGCAAATCCACACGGTCAGGGGCGTGGGATATCTCATCGCCGAGGACAAGGCGCCGTGATCCACTTCAAGTCGATCACCACTCGCGTCATCTCGCTGCACGTGATCGCGGTCGGCATCACCTCGGTCTGCATGCCGCTGGCGCTCTACTGGCTGTTGAGCACGACGGCGACCGATCTGCATCACCGCGCGCTGCGCGACTATGCCGGCACCATCGCGCAATATCTGGTGCAGCGGCAAGGCGGCTGGACGCTCGAGCTGCCCGCCGGGCTGCGCGAGCTCTATTCGCAAAGCTACGGGCGCCAGAGTTACGCCGTGCTCGACGGCGATGGCCGCGTGCTCTTCTCCTCGCTGGCGGACGGCGCGGCGATCTTCCCTGACGACCGCCGCGCCGCGCCGGAGCAGTTCCTGGAGATGCGCCGCGGCAAGGACGCGATCTACGGCGCCAGCATCGCCGAGACGATCACCGACAAGACGGTGTGGATCCAGGTTGCCCAGGACCTGGCGCATCGCGACGTGCTGATCGACGACATCGTCGCCGACTTCTTCCCGCGCGTCGGCTGGATCACCTTCCCGATCCTCCTGGTGCTGCTGATGATCGATATCGTCATCTTCCGCCGCGCGATGCAGCCGGTGCTGCAGGCCTCGGACATCGCGCGGACGATCGGTCCGGCGCGCACCGAGGTCCGCCTGCCGACGCAGGGCATGCCGCGCGAGATCCTGCCGCTGGTCCAGGCGGTGAATCAGGCGCTCGAGCGGCTCGAGCGCGGCTTCCGCACGCAGCGCGAGTTCACTGCCGACGCGGCGCACGAGCTGCGCACGCCGCTCGCCATCCTGCGCGCGCGCATCGACACGCTGGACGACAAGGTTGTGCGCGAGGCGCTGCGCCAGGACATCACCGGCATGAGCCGCATCGTCAGCCAGCTTCTCGACATCGCCGAACTCGAAAGCTTCGTCGTCGATCCCGAGGAGCGAGCCGATCTGCGGAGCGTCGCGGCCGAAGCCGCCGCCTTCATCGCGCCGCTGGCGGTGGCGCAAGGCAAGAGCATCGCGCTCACCGGCGCCAAGCAGCCGGTCTGGATCCGCGGGAATCCGGAGACGCTGTTCCAGGCCATCCGCAACCTCGCCGAGAACGCGCTCAACCATACGCCCGCGGGCACCTCGGTCGAGATCGACGTCGCGGAGACCGGCGTCCTCCGGGTTCTCGACGACGGACCCGGCGTACCGGAAAGCGAGCGCGAACTCATCTTTCGCCGCTTCTGGCGGCGCGACCGGCGCCGGCCGGGCAATGCCGGACTCGGCCTCTCGATCGTCTCGCGCATCGTCGAGGCACATGCCGGGTCGATCGCGGTCGAGAACCGCGCCGGCGGCGGCGCCGTGTTCTCGCTGCACTTCGCCCGCGCCGCGTGAGCGGCGGCCGGAGCCTAGTATTGCGGCTTCGACGCTTGGGAACCAGGCGTTGGCGTCGGAAAACTAGACGATGGCGATGCTCGGCGCGCCGCCCTCTTCCCAGACGTTGAAGACCGCGTCCCACAGCGCGATCTCCTTGCCGCGCATCCGCCAGAACTCCATGCCGCGGCCCCGCATGCGCTTGCCGGTCCGGGCGTCCTGCCATTGCGCGTCCCAGTCGTTGCCGATGAGATCGCCCATCACCATGCGCAGATGCTTTTGCAGGCGGTAGCCTTGTTGCCGCGCGAAGCGCGCGCGCAGGAAGGCCTCGATCGCGCCTCGCCCACGCATCTCGGGAAAATCGCCGAACCGGACCACGGCATCCGCCGTGAAACCGGCCATGATGCCGGCGACATCGGCATTGCCGAAGAGCGTCTCCACCTGCTTAACGATCTCGCGCGCTTCCTCGAAGCTCAGCGCCTGCGCCGTTGCCGCCGTCATGATCGCCTCCTCCCGCGGCCACGAGCGGCTAGGGCCGCGTGCCGCCTGCTCGAGCCGTGATCGGGGATCAATCCTCTTCCGACGCGACGAGATCGTCCGCCCGCTCGCGCTCGGCCAGCCGCTCCTCGCAGCGCTCGGCAAGATCGACGAGATCGCGCGCCTCTTCGCCGCCCAGCTCCTGGGCGGCGCGCCGGCATCGCTCGGCCATGCTGCGGAGATAGGCAATGCTGCCCGGACGATCGATCATGGCTGTACTTTCCCCCGGTCCGGCCGCTGCCGGCTGTGGATAGATTTTGTGGATAACTTTGCGCCGTTGCGCTTATCGTCGGAATGATTCATACCACGCCGGCAAGGATTGTCCATCGGCCTCCGGCTCGGCAGGATTTGGGCAAAGCCGATCGCGAAAGTGGCGACCCAGCATGGATGCACCCGCACCTTCGATCTCCATGCCGGTCCGGGCGCTGCTGCTCGGCGAGCGCCTCGATACGCGCGGGCTCGAGCGCGACGATACCATCGCCACCAACCCGCTCACGCTGCGCATCGGCCGCGACGGCATCGCCTTCCTGTTCCGCTATGGCGTCGTGGTATTCGCCGGCCTCTCGGCGATCGAGGAGGACGATGTGGTGCGCTCACTCGGGCCGCGCATCAGCGAGCCCGCCAGCGCGCCGGAGACCGACCAGCTGCAGATCCTGATCAAGTCGGGAAGCGACGATCAGGTCGATCCCTCGGGCGCCATCATCCTCAGAGAGCCTTCGCCCGAGCGGCTGCAGATCGTCGCCAACGTGCTGTCGAAAAGCCTGGTCCTGTCGCATTACGAGAGCCGGATCGCCAGCGCCTTCGACCGCATCGAGCCGCTTGCGGCCCAACTCCAGCGTACCGGCCGAACCGGCTACCAGGCGATCCAGCTGCTGCAGCAGATCGGCGGCGTGCTGCTGACGCAGCACCGCATGGTCGGCCGCGTCGAGATCGAGGAGAAGCCCGACGTACTCTGGGATCACCCGGAGCTCGAACGCCTCTACGCCCGGCTCGAGGACGAGTACGAGCTGGCCGAGCGCAGCCGCGGGCTGGAAGGGAAGCTCGCGCTGATCAACGAGACGGTCGGCACGATCCTCGACCTGGTGCAGAACCAGCGCAGCACCCGGCTCGAATGGTACATCATCGGCCTCATCCTGATCGAGATCCTGCTCAGCATCGGCGACATGCTGCTGCGGCTGCGCGTCGGCTGAGCCGCGAGGCCGCTGGCGGCCGGTCGGATCGGCGCCTCAGCGCCGCCAATTCGGCCGGCGCGGCGCCGCGCTCGCGCTCGCGGCGCGCTCGTCCTTGTGACGGAAGTTGATCCGTCCCTTGGTCAGATCGTAGGGCGTCATCTCGATCGTCACGCGATCGCCGGCCAGGATGCGGATCCGATTCTTCTTCACGCGTCCCGAGGTATAGGCCAGGGTCTCGTGCCCGTTGTCGAGGCGGACGCGGAACCGCGCATCCGGCAGGCGTTCCACCACCGTGCCGTCGAATTCCAACATATCTTCCTTCGCCATCTTGCCCTCCAACGTCGTTACCGGGAGCCCTCGCCCGTCAAGCGCGAGCCAGGGCCGCTTGGCGAAACGATACAAGTTTTCGCTGCTCTTCGTCCCATAGCGCCAACCGGACGGATCTGATGCTTGCCCAGAGCGTGAGGCGCTTGGCGCAGCGCAATTCGGGATTCTGCTCGAAACACGCCTGCAAGCGGTAATTCGGGATCTTGCTGGCGAGATGATGGATGTGGTGGAAGCCGATGGAACCGGTGAACCAGTGCAGGAACCGCGGCAGATCGTAGAACGAGCTTCCTTCGAGCGCGGCGGCATGGAAGTCCCAACCCGCCGGGCCCTCCCAATAGGTCTCTTCGAATTGGTGCTGAACGTAGAACAGCCAGACGCCGATCGAGGTCGCCAGGAGCAGGACCGCCCCCCACGCCATCAAGGAGAGCACCGGCCCGACCAGCGCGGACATGCCCGCGACGATCGCCGTGGCGGCGAGATTGGTGCCGATGACGCTGAGCCAATTCTCCCAATCGTGGATCGACATGCGAATGGGCAGGCGATAGCGGATCAGCAGCACATAGACCGGGCCCATGCCGAACAGCACCAGGGGATGCCGGTAAACCCGGTAGAGGAATCTCCGCCAGGCCGACCGCACCCGATATTCGGCGACGGTCAGGGTGGTGATGTCGCCGGTGCCGCGTCGGGCAAGATTGCCGGATGTCGCATGATGGACCGCATGGTCTCTCCGCCAGGAGGCAAAGGGCATCAGCGTCAACGCGCTGATCACGCTGCCGACCAGTTCGTTGGCGCGACGCGATGCGAGGAAGGAGCCGTGGCCGCAATCGTGCTGGATGATGAACAGGCGCACCACGAAGAAGGCGGCAGGCAGCGCGAAAAGCCCGGCGAGCCAATAGCCGTGGTCGAGGCCGTAGAGCAGCGCGGCCATGCTTGCCAGCAGCGGCAATGCGGTATTGACCAGCTGGATGGCGGCGCGCCGCCGATCCGGTTCGGCATAGCCGGCCAGGCGCTTGCGGAGAGCAAGCAAAGACCGCGGGGGCCGGGGGGGATCGCTGACGCCGGGGACGGTCATCGCCATGACCTCGGACAGGAGGGCTGACAGCAGGGAAACGCCGGAAAGGAAACGGGGCGGCCGTGGCCGCCCCGTCGCGAGTCAAGCATTCTTCAGGTTGACGGCCGCGGTCTTGCCCTGTTGGCCGCGCTCGAGATCGAAGCTCACCTTCTGGCCTTCGTGAAGGCTGCCCAGGCCGGAGACCTCGACCGCCGAGATATGCACGAACACATCTTTCGACCCGTCATCCGGCTGGATGAAGCCGTAACCCTTCATGGAATTGAACCACTTGACAGTACCTACGGACATTGAGTCCCTCCAAGGAAGAAGTGCCGCGGCACGCACGCGCCACGGGTCAAAACGCGAATTTGGACGGGACCGGGACCGGCTCGCAAGAGCACAACAACGGGGCCGACCCAAGATCGATTGACCAACTAAATATAGCGACCAGCAGCCGTCTTATCAATGACGAGCCGGCGGCACCGCCAAACGCCGCACCTTCGGCCGTCGGCCCAGATCGAAAATCTTATCGATTTCAACGGCGTCGCCGGCTATCGCGAGCCGTCGCCCGGCGATCAGGCGAGATCGCTTTCCATGGCCATGCGCTCATGCCCGTCCATCACGGATTTGATGCGATACTGCCGGATGCCCCGCTCGCTCGGCATCACGCGAACGATCTTGAACATGCCGAGCGGCCTGGGACGAAGATCGCTGGCGACGATCTCGACGGATTGTCCGAGCTTGAACTTGTGGAGGTCCATGACGGCAGGTGCTCCTTCAGTGGCAGTAAATCAGGGCTGTCGATCCTCGGCCCCGCGCTTCAGCGCCGGCGCATGATCTTGCGATCCGTGCCGATCCGCCGGGTGCGGCGATCGTCCGGTGGCCCCGGCCCCGTCGCGCAGAGCAGCAGCGTCCCGCCGGACACGCCCGCCCGGCGGGTTGCCACGCGACCGGCTAATCGGCCCCATCCTCCCGCATCCGGCCACGCGGCCGATCGCGGGCATCGGGGGCGCCGGCAACCGTTCGCTCGACGGCCTCGGCTACCGGAAAATCTTTGGCGCAGTCCGAGCATCTGACCTGGACGCCCCGTTCGCGGGGAGTCGGCCAGTTGATCAACATCTTGCCGCCGCAGTGAGGGCAACGGATCTCGATGTGCTCTTTCGGCATGGGGACCTCAGGAATGCCATCCCGCCTTGAAATGGCTCGGCCTGCACGTCGGCGCCCAGCTAGACCTCCTCGGCATGGACATCGGCGACGGACGATCCGGGAGCGCCCCCGGCAACGGGCGAAGAGCGTGTGATGCGAACGCGCACCGGCCGCCCATCGACGGCGATCTCGAAGCACTGGCCGCACCCCGGCGCTCTGCGAAACCGGCGCAGGCCGAGCGGGCGCGCCACCGTCTCGTTCTTCATGTTCAAAAAGAGCGTCGCTTTCGTCGTCATTACCTTCCTCCTGTCGCGGCGATGCGTTGGCGCGCTCGGGTCAGCACGGCGCGGCGGCATCCCGGTCGAGCGCCGCGGCGAGCTCCGCCGGGTCGATATCGACCATTTGGCCCAGCACCATGCTGGCGGGCGGTCCCGGCAGCCGGATCAGCGTGGAAACGCGCCGGTAGGCGGCGACGGAGGCGGTCGCCAGCAGCTCCTCGTCCGTCTCCACGGCATAAGATCCCGCCGGCTGCTCCTCGGCGACACCTCGCAACAGGAAGGGATGGGTGAAAGTGACGGTCCGGCTCGTCGTGCGGATGGTCATCGAATCCTCTTCCGGACGGCGAAACGAAGCCCGCTCATCCATCGAATGATGGCCGATTGCGGGCGCTGAGCTGCCCCTCATCCATGAAGATGGTGCCGTCGGGCCGCCGGATGGCGTGGACCACGAAGCCCAGCTTCAAGAAATGCATCGAGCGCTCGACCGCTTCGGCTTCCGACTGTGCGGTCGCCGTATTCCAGCGACTGGTTCCCGGACGGCGCTGCGTATCCCACCAGATGGCCCACCCCATGACGCTTACCCCCGCATTTCGGCCGTTGGCCGGGGCGGAGCCGCGACATGGCCAGGGAGGGTGCCGGGGTTCGTCCGAAATCTCCACGGCGCGGGACGGCGATCCTCCCGGCTGCACAGAGGATCGGCCCGGCATTGTTTGGAAAAGAGCATGGGACGCGCCTCCGCTCGAAGGACAGGCGAGAGCGCTGGAGTCTCCCGGCCGCCGGCGCCTGTTTCGGCGCGAGGCCGGCGATACCCACTATATGGCGACGATGAGCGCCGTTTGCGACCGCATTCTCGCCTTCAATGCACCGGTGCGTGCCGGCGACGCGCACTCGCCGGCCTCGCGAGGTCGGTCGCTTCTATCGAGTCGCCACGCCGGACAGCCGCAATTCACGCCGCTCGACGCCTGACGCGCGGTCACGACCCACGTGCGTGGCCGGAGAGCGGGCGACGCTCGACCGTGAAGGCGCGCCGCGGGGTCGAGCGGACCGGTGCGAACTCTGTCGCCGCTTCCGGCGCCGTGACGGCCTCGCTGGGCGGTGCCTTGCGCGGACGCGCGCGCGACGCCTGTCCGGCCGGCCGCGGTGCCGCTTCTGGCGCCTTGCGCACCCTGAGGTGACGGGCACGAATAACGGTGCCGTCCAGCGCGCGGATCGCCGCCTCGACCGCGTTCTTCGGCGCCAGATTCACCATACCGCGCGGCGCTGCGCCGGTGGCCTCGCCCGAGCGTTTGATGACCGCGCCCAGCACCAGGCCGTATTCGTCGAACAGCTCCGCCAGCTCTCCGGCCGTGAAATCGTCGGGAAGGTTGGAGACGATGATGGTTGCTTTGAACGCTGTACGCCGCACCGGGTCTGCTCCTCTTGGTTTCGTCCGATCGCGGCACCCTGCCGCCTTCGCCTGGTCCCGGCCCCTGCGCCATGGCACGCCGGGAAGCGGCCGCCGCATTCGACCGGCGCGAACAACCCGCTGAAGTTAACGAAGCGGATGACGGGAATGAACTCTCGTCCTGCACTTGAAGCGCCGTATATAGGCGATGATGGCGCTTTGTCAAAGCGTCCCGTCCTGCTCATCGCACGATAGCCGCTGCCGGGTTGGCGATCCGGTTGAAGGCAGCGAGCGACCGCTGGAGCCGGGCGCGGTCGAGGTCGCGGACGATGAATACCAGGCGCGAGGTGCGATCCGCGTCGGGCCAGCGATCGAGATGGATGGGCGGGTGCACCAGATGCTGGACGCCGTGCACGACCAGGGGACGCTCGCTGTCCCTGACGTTGAGCAGCCCCTTGACGCGCAAGACGTTCTCTCCATGGCGGTTGAGCAGCATGCTCAGCCAGATGCCGAAGGCGGTCCAGTCGAGCGGCTGCTCGTGGCGCAGGCAGAAGGCGCGGATGCGCGCATCATGGCGGTCGACGTCGTGGTGGCCGTCATGAGACGGGGCGCCCGGCCGCCGCAGCTCCGCCGCGAGCCATTGCCGGACTTCCGCGCTCTTGCCCGCGGCGTCGAAGAGGTCGGTGGCGAGCAGGAATTCCGGATCGACGCGGCGCGCGGGGTCGCTTTCGATGAGCGGCGCGGCGGGGTTGAGTCGCTCGAGGCGACGGCGCAGCGCCGCAACCGCGGCAGCCGGCGCAAGGTCGGTCTTGGTGATCAGCAGCCGATCGGCCACCGCCGCCTGCTTCACCGATTCCGGCTGCCGTTCGAGATGGCCCGCACCGTTCACCGCATCCACCGTGGTGACGACGTTGCCGAGCCGGAAATGGTGGCGAACGACCGGCTCGGCCATGATGGTGGCGAGGATCGGCACGGGATCGGCGAGGCCGGTGGTCTCGATCACCAGCCGCCGGAAATACGGCACCTCGCCGCGCTCGCGGCGGGAATGAAGGTCGCGGATCGCGGCGCCGAGATCGCCCCTGATGGTGCAGCAGAGGCAGCCGCTCTGCAGCAGCACGACGTCGCCATCGATCCGGCGCAGCAGATGATGGTCGAGCCCGACCGCGCCGAACTCGTTCACCAGCACCGCGCTATCGGCCAGGCGAGGCGAGGCGAGCAACCGCTGCAGCAGGCTGGTCTTGCCGCTGCCGAGGAAACCGGTGACGATATTGACGGGGGTGGCGGCGCTGCCCTCCATGACCGTCACGCCTCGCGCTCGAGGCGTTCGATCAGCGCCGGTTCGAGCGGGTCGCAGCCGCGGCCCAGCATACGCTCGGCCGCCTGCCACGCATCCACCAGCGTGGCGACGATCTCGCTCCGTCCGGTGCGGCTGCTCAGCACGTAGCTCGAACCCTGCCAATCATCGAGCCGGAGCCCGTAATGCACGAGCACCGTATTGGCGAACCCGACCCGGCGCAGCCGCTCGGCCCGGCGCGGCGCCGATGCTCCGGCGCCCGCCGCCTCTTCCGTCCAGTGCTCGCCACCGAGCATGCCGCAGAGACCGCACATGCCGTCCTCGCCGCGGCGCCGGCCGGCCTACTCCGCCCGGCGCGGGTTGCGCCGCGCGAAATCGTCGGCGATCTCGTCCATGGTGCAGAAGCGCACGCCGGGATGCCGGATGATATGGCCATAGAGGCGTTCCAGCATCATCAGCACCTGCGGCCGGCCGGAGACGTCCGGATGGACGGTCATCGCGAAGCAGGCGTAATCATATTCGCGGTAGACCCAATCGAACTGGTCGCGCCACATCTCCTCGAGGTGGCGCGGATTGACGAAGCCGTGGCTGTTGGGCGCCTTCTTGATGAACATCATCGGCGGCAGATCGTCCAGATACCAGCTCGCCGGTATCTCGATCAGCTTGGTTTCGCGGCCGCGGACCAGCGGCTTCATCCACGCTTCGGGCTTCTTCGAATAGTCGATCTTGGTCCAGCTGTCGCCGACGCGCACGTAATAGGGCTGGAAATCGTGATGCATCAGGCTGTGGTCGTATTTGATGCCCTTCTTGAGCAACAGCTCGTTGCTGACGTTGCTGAACTCCCACCACGGCGCGACATAGCCGGTCGGACGCTTTCCGGCGAGCCGGGTGACGAGATCGATGCACTTGTCGAGCACCACCTCTTCCTGCTCGGGCGTCATCGCGATCGGGTTTTCGTGGCTGTAGCCGTGAATGCCGATCTCGTGGCCGGCCTCGGCCACGGCCTTCATCTGCTCGGGGAAAGTCTCGATCGAATGGCCGGGAATGAACCACGTGGTCTTGATCCCCAGCCGCTCGAACAGCTTAAGCAGACGCGGCGCTCCGACCTCGCCGGCGAACAGGCCGCGCGAAATGTCGTCCGGCGAATCCTCGCCGGCATAGGAGCCGAGCCAGCCTGCCACCGCATCCACATCGACGCCGATCGAACAAAGAATTTCCTTGGCCATCGCCTGTCTCCCTTGGTCAGCTTTCGATCTCGATGGGTGCCATGTTCGCCGCGCTGCGGCCGATACCGCCGCGACGCGCCCGGCGATGCTCGGCCAGCCGATAGGCGGTCATCGCCGCGAAGATGACGAGGAACGACACGCCCGTCGTCACCGTGCCGAGCGCGTAGAGCACCGGCGTCGTGACGTTGGTCGTCATGCCGTAGATCTCGAGCGGCAGGGTGTTGAAGGAGCCGGCGCTGTAGAGGGTGCGCGCGTACTCGTCGTAGGAGAGCGTGAAGCCGAAGAGGCCGATGCCGATCAGGCTTGGCGCGACCAGGGGCAGGACCACGTGGCGGATCGTCTGCCAGGGCGTGGCACCGAGGTCGCGCGCCGCTTCCTCATAGGCGCGATCGAAGCGGTTGAAGACGGCGAACATGATCAGCAGGCCGAAGGGCAGCGTCCAGGTCAGGTGCGCACCGAAGGCCGAGCTGTACCAGGCAGTATCCCAGCCGAGCATGCGGAACAGCAGCCCGATCCCGAGCCCGACCAGCACCGAGGGCACGATCAGGCTGGCGATCGCCAGGTAGAAGACGACCGACGCGCCGCGAAAGCCGCGGCGGAAGGCGAGGCCGCCGAGAAACGAGAATACCACCGTCGCCGTCATCACCGCCGCTCCGAGCAGCAGCGAGCGCCGGAACGAGCCGGCGAAATCGCCCACCATCTGCTGCTCGAACAGGCTGGCGAACCAGTGCAGCGAGACGCCGTTCATCGGAAATGTCAGACCGCCGTCGGGGCCCTGGAAGGACAGCAGCACGATGGTGAAGGTCGGCCCGTAGAGGAAGAGCACGAACAGGATGAAGAAGGCGGCGAGCGGATAGAAGCTGTGCGGCCGGCGCGCTCTTCGTGCCATCGGCTAGAGCTCCTTGCGAATGTCGACGATGCGCACCAGCGCGCCGACGATGCCGAGCACGATCGCCAACAGCACCACCGCGTTGGCCGCCGCCGCCGGATATTGCAGGAGCGACATGGCGTTCACCATCATCAGCGCGACCGACGCGCGCTGGCCGCCGCTCATCACGCTGACCGTGACGAAATCGCCCATGACGATAGTGAGGATGAAGATGGTGCCGATGGCGATCCCCGGCTTGGTCAGCGGGATGATGACGTGCCATAGGCTCTGCCGGCCCGAGGCGCCGAGATCGCGCGCCGCCTCGAGCAACGCGCGATCGATGCGCATCATCGAGTTGAAGATCGGCACCACCATGAAGAGCGTGAAGAGGTGCACATAGGCGAGCACGACGGCGAAATTCGAGAACAGCAGGAATTCGAGCGGCTGCCGGATGAGGCCGAAATGCAGCAGCGCCTGGTTCAGGAGTCCGTTGCGCCCGAGGAACGGGATCCAAGCGATCATGCGGATGATGTTGGACGTCCAGAAGGGCACGGTGCAGACCAGGAACAGCACCGTCTGCCATGCCTTCGAGCGGACATGGAAGGCCAGGAAATAGGCCACGGTGAAGCCGATGGCGAGCGTCAGCGCCCAGGTGAGGAAGGCGACGCTGATGGTCTGCAGATAGGTGTCCCAGGTGATGGGATCGACCAGAAGATCGTGGTAGTTGGTGAAGATGAAGGCCGGGATGAGCCGCGCCGTATCGTAGTCCCAGAAGCTGACGGCGATCACCGCCGCGATCGGAACGACGAGGAAGACCAGCAGCGTCGCGGCAAGCGGCGCTATCTGCAGATAGGGGGCGAGCGCGAAGCGGCGCCGCCTCGACCGGCGGGACGCAGCGCTCCGCTCCAGCGGCGGAGCGCCGTTCCGCCCGATCAGGCTGCGATGAACTGATTCCACCTCTGAACCATGTAGCGATCCTGGTCCATCACCGAATTCCAGCAGGCGATGTGCCCCATGCGATCGTAGAAGGAGCCGCCGTCGCGCACCGCGCCCGCCTTCTCCATCACCACGCCTTGCGGATTCTTGATCTCGCCCTTGGCCGGCTTGCCTTCCATCCAGTAGCCCCATTCATCCGCGCTCATGTACTTCTTCGCGGTATCGAGGACCGCGGAGTAGTAGCCTTGGCGGTTGAGATAGGCCCCCACCCAGCCCGACAGGTACCAGTTGACGTATTCGTAGGCGGCATCGAGCTGGAGGCCGCTGAGATGCTTGGCGAGGCCCAGACCGCCGCCCCAGCCGCGGTACCCCTCCTTGAGCGGCTGGTAGACGCAGGGCACGCCCTTCGACCGCACCGCGGTGACCGCCGGCGACCACATCGACTGGATGACGACCTCGCCCGAGGTCATCAGGTTGACGCTCTCGTCGAAGGTCTTCCAGAAGGCGCGGAACTGGCCGGCCTTCTTGGTCTTGATCAGAAAATCGATGGTCTGGTCGATCTCGGCGCGGGTCATGTTGCCCTTGTCGGCGTATTTGGCGATGCCGGCCGCCTCGGCGATCATCGCCGCGTCCATGATGCCGATCGACGGGATGTTGAGGAGCGCCGTCTTGCCGGTGAATTTGGGGTCGAGAATGTCGCTCCAGCTGTTGATCGGCCGTCCGACCAGATCGGGGCGGATGCCCAGCGTGTCCGCGTTGTAGATGGTCGGAATCATGGTGAACCACCGGGTCGGCGTCTTGGCGAACCTGGTCGCTTCCCGGCTCTCGACGAAGCTCACCGTATGCGGCGCCGTGCCCTGGGCGATCGTCGACTCGGGCGTCAGCTTGCCGGTGGTGAAGATCGGCACGATCTCGCTGAAATACTTGATGCGCTTGGTGTCCATCGGCTGCATCACGCCCGCCGGGAAGACCTTCTTGCAGATCCAGTATTCGATATCGGCGATGTCGTAGGATCGGGGCTGGGTGATCGCCCGCTGGGTGACGGCGTCGGAGTCGAGCGCCGTCATCTGCAGAGTGATCCCCAGGTCCTTCTTGCATTGCTCGGCGATGGGATTCTGGTTGGAGACGCCAGTGCCGAACTGACGCAGCACCACGTCCTTGATGTTCTGCGCCCAGATCGTCGGGAAACCGGTCAGCGCACCGCTTCCGGCCGCGGTCCCGGCCATCGCGGCCGCGCCCCTCAGCATGCCGCGGCGGGTGAAGCGGCGCGTGGTCCTTCTGCTCATGCCTCCTGCTCCTTCTTTTGACTTTTGGCGTGCGGCGAAGCCGCGTGCTTTGCCTTGCTTAATGCGTCATCACATGCATGTCGTCGCGCGCCCAGGCGGCCGAGACGCGCATGCCGAGCGCCACCGGATGAGCGAGATAGCGTTCCTCCGGCAGCATCACGGAGAGGCGAAGGCCGTCATCGATCTCGACGCCGACCTTCACCATCAATCCCAGGTACTCGATGGTCTTCACCAGTCCAGTCGCCTCGCAGGCGCCATGGCCGGGCTGCGGCGGCGCGGCGGCGAGGCGGATGCGGTCGGCGCGCACGGCAACATGGGCATCGCCGGGCGGCGCACCGCCCGGCATCGCGATCGCGCCGGCCTGGTCGTCGCCGCGGGCGGGCAGCAGGTTGTAGCCGCCGATGAAGCGGGCGACGAACACCGAGGCGGGCCGGTTGAACACCGCCTGCGGCTCGCCGACCTGCTCGATGCGGCCCTGATTCATCACCACCACCAGCGAGGCCAGCGCCATCGCCTCCTCCTGGCTGTGGGTGACGTGGATGAAGGTGATGCCGAGCTGCGCTTGCAGCACCTTCAGCTCCTCGCGCACCTGCAGCCGCAGGAAGGGGTCGAGCGCCGACAATGGCTCGTCCAGCAGCAGCACCGAGGGATCGGTGATCAGCGCCCGCGCCAGCGCCACGCGCTGCTGCTGGCCGCCGGAGAGCTGGCCGGGAAGCCGGTCGGCGAACCCGTCCATGTGCAGGCGCGCGAGCAGCTCCATCGCGCGCTTCCTGCGCGTGGCGCGGCCGACACCCTTCATCGTCAGGCTGAACGCGACATTGTCGACGCAGTCGAGATGCGGGAAGAGCGCATAGCTCTGGAACATCATCGCCGTGCTGCGCTTGGCCGGCGCCAGGTCGGTGATATTGCGGCTGCCGAGCAGAATGTCGCCGTCAGAGACCTCTTCATGCCCGGAGATCATGCGCAGCGTAGAGGTCTTGCCGCAGCCGCTCGGGCCGAGGAGGCAGCAATAGCTGCCGGCGGGAATGCGCAGATCGACGCCGTCCACCGCCACGGTCGAGCCGTAGCGCTTCGATACCGCCACCAGTTCGACGTTGGCCGCTCCGGCCATCACCTCTCCATGACTCCCGGCTTCGGCCGCCCGGCGGGCCGCCGGCGCTCGATCCGATCTCCCGCTGCCGATCTGCAAGAGGCGTGCCGGCTGCCCGCGCCCGGCCGATGGCGTAACGGCGTCGGTCTCTGCCTATCGGCTGACCATGTCTGACGACAAATTGCCCACAGGCGTCCCTGGCCGGGCGGCCGCCGCGCCGACGCCGTCCGGGCGGATGCCTGGCGCGACTCTTGCTCGTGGCCTGGCGGCGAGCGGCGGGGCGACGCGATGCGCATCAAGGTGATCAATCCCAACACCACGCGGTCCATGACCGAGCGCATCGCCGCCGGCGCGCGCGCCGTGGCCGCGCCGGGGACCGAGATCGTCGCGGTCAGCCCCGCCATGGGACCGGTCTCGATCGAGGGGCATTACGACGAGGCGGTGAGCGCGCTCGGCGTCCTGGACGAGGTTCGCCGGGGCGAGCGCGACGGCATCGACGGCTACGTCATCGCCTGCTTCGGCGATCCCGGCTTGCGCGCCGCCCGCGAGGTCGCACGCGGGCCGGTCGTCGGCGTTGCCGAGGCGGCGATGCACGCCGCCAGCTTCATCGCCACCGGGTTTTCCATCGTCACCACGCTGGAGCGTACCTGCGACATCGCCCGGCAGCTTGCCGAGAGCTATGGCATGGCGCGTTTCTGCCGCGGCATCCGCGGCACCGACCTGGCGGTGCTGGATCTCGAGAAGCCCGGCTCCGAGGCGCGGCGCATCATCACCGAAGAATGCCGCCGGGCGCTCCGCGAGGACCGCTCCGACGCCATCGTCCTCGGCTGCGCCGGCATGACCGATCTGGCCGCCGCCATCGCCGCGGCGCTCGACGCGCCGGTGATCTCCGGCGTCGAGGCGGCGGTGAAGATGGCGGAAGGGCTGGTGGCGCTCGGCATCGGCACCAGCAAGCGAGGCGCCTTCGCCGCGCCGCTGGCCAAGAGATATGTCGGGCTGCTGGAGGGCTTCGCGCCGCCCGGCGAGAGCGGCCGATGAGCGGCGGCGGCCGGCGCGTCGCGCGCAACTGTGGGCGCGATCTTACAAGACGAAAAGGATGCAAGCCTCGTCGTAGCGGCGATCTTCGCCGCACTCAGGCAGAAAATCCACTTATCCCGCCGCCCAGATTCCCCAGGCCGGCTCGGTGCTGGGCGCCGTTCGGAAATCGAACGCGCCAAGTATCAGTTTTCGATACTTTACGAGAGCGTTCTGCGGGTCACCCCGGAGCGTAGAGGCGACATCATCCACGCCGGAAGTCGGCGGGCAGTATCGGACGAAAGCTGAAGGCACGCGGCGAACCGCCGACGGCCATAGCCATTTTCGCCGCGTCTTCGTTCTGCGACCCGGCCACAGAAAGTCAAGGCGCCGTCGACCAAGACAATAAAAGTGTTGGAGCGGGTGAAGGGAATCGAACCCTCGTCGTAAGCTTGGGAAGCTTCTGCTCTACCATTGAGCTACACCCGCGCGCTGCCACTTTAGGCGAAGCGCGAGCCTGCCTCAAGCGCCGCCGTCGAGCGCGGCCAGCCGGTCGAGGAGCACGCGATTGAAGGCATCGGCCGCCTCGTACATCACCCAATGCCCGGCGCCGGGAACGACGGCGAAGAACGCGTCCGGCCGGATCCGGCACAGCATCTCGCGCCGGTCGTCGACCCAGGGGTAAGCGGTCGCGTCGCGCTCGCCCCAGATGCCGCCGAGCGGCACCGCGATCCGCGGCAGCACCGGCCCGAGCAGGTCGAGCGGGGCGAAGACGCGGCTCCGGAGCCGCGCCCGCACCACGTTCTCGGCCTGGAGATGGACGGCGAGATCGTCGATGCCGGCGGGGTCGGCGAACATCAGGATGCCGAGATTGGTCCGCTGCAGCGCCAGCATCTCCTCGCGGCTCATATGCCGGCGCGGCGGCTGCATCTCCTGCATCGGCGCGCGGCGCAGTCCCATGCTGGCGGAGCCCACCAGGGTCATCGAGCGCAGCCGCCCACCGAGCGCGGCGGCGACGAAGCTGCCGAGCATGGCGCCGAAGGAGAATCCGACGAGATGGCAGCGCTCGCCCGCCGGCAGCAGCGCGTCGAGGCCGCCGCCGATGATCGCCGCCAGGCCTTCGGGGGTGACCGGCGCCGGCGGCGTCGCACTGTCGCCGAGACCGGGCAGGTCCGCGGCGATGACGCGGTAGCGCCGGGCGAGCGCGTCGATGTTGCGCAGCCAATGCGTCCAGGAGCCGTAGCCGCCATGGAGCAGCACCAGCGGCGGCCCGGCGCCCCAGCTGCGCCACACCATGACGCCCTCGCCGCAGGGCGAGGTTGCCGGTGCGGCGGCGCGCGCCAGGCGGTCGAGCGGCGCGAGCCACGGGCTCCTCTCTGGGGACGACAACACCGGGCCTCGCGCCGTTGCCTTGCAGTCGCGACACCCTTACCGGCCGGGGCGCCGAAAGCCAAGAGCCCGGCCATGCGCGCGCCGCAGGGCCGGCTTGACGCGCGGGGAGACCGGTACAAAATGCACCGGCGGGGTCGGCCATAGACGCGGAGGGTCCCATGTATGCGGAAACGACGCGGTCGATCAGAGTGTCGGTCAAGCCCTTCTATCTCGAGGACCAGTCCTCGCCCGCCGAAAATCACTACGTCTGGGCGTATCACGTGCGCATCGAGAACCAGGGCCAGGAGACGGTGCAGCTGCGCCGCCGCCACTGGCGCATCACCGACGGCCTCGGCCGCGTGCAGGAGGTGCGCGGGCCCGGCGTCGTCGGCGAGCAGCCGGTACTGGCGCCCGGCGCGACCTACGAATATACCAGCGGTACGCCGCTCAGCACGCCGTCAGGCATCATGGTCGGCAGCTACGAGATGGAGACGCCGCAGGGCGAGAGCTTCGCCGTCGCCATTCCCGCCTTCTCGCTCGACAGCCCGCATCAGTCGATCCGCCTCAACTGACCCGAAAGCAACGCACATGGCATCGAAGACCGGGCTGAAGCCCGTCAACCACAAGCCCGCCGCGCGCAACGGCGCAGCGCGCCGCCCGAGCCAGGCGGAGGCGGAGCGCGCGGTGAAGACGCTGATCGAATGGGCCGGCGACGATCCCCATCGAGAAGGCCTCAAGGGCACGCCCGAGCGCGTGGTGCGCGCCTTCGAGGAGTATTTTTCCGGCTACGGCAGCGATCCGGTCGAGCTGCTGCAGCGCACCTTCGAGGAGACCGACGGCTATGACGAGATGGTGGTGCTGCGCGACATCCGCTTCGAGAGCCATTGCGAGCACCATCTCGCGCCGATCATCGGCAAGGCGCATGTGGCCTATCTGCCGGCGCAGCGGGTCGTCGGCATCTCGAAGCTGGCGCGGCTGGTCGAGGTCTATGCCAAGCGGCTGCAGATCCAGGAGAAGATGACGGCGCAGATCGCCAATACGCTGGACCAGGTGCTGCAGCCCAAAGGCGTCGCGGTGGTCATCGAGGCGGCGCATCAATGCATGACCACCCGCGGCGTGCACAAGGCGGGCGTCGCCATGGTCACCTCGCGCATGCTCGGCGCCTTCCGCACCGACGCCTCCACCCGGCGCGAGTTCCTCGCCATCATCGGCCAGGCCGTCGGCGCGACGCTGGTCAACGTCTGAGCGTCACACCGGCGGCGAGGGCGGCGCCGGGCGCGTGAGCGCGATACGCCCGGCGCCGGGGTCGCCGATCACCACCTCGACATGCCAGTTGCGCCATTCGTGGGCGTAGAGGACGGGATCGGGCAGGCGGATGAGCGCGGTCGAGACCATCACGCCGGCCTGGCTCACCGGCCGCACCGCGCCGGGCGTGATCTGCTGCATCAGCGATCCGCGATCGACCGGCGACGGCACGACATCCAGCGAATAGGCCGGCACGCGCTCGCCGGCGGCGGTCACCAGCTCGGCGCTGCGCAACGGGCGCCAGTCGACGACATCGACCACGATCACATCGGCAAGCCCGCCCGGCTTGAAGCCGATGGCGAGGCTTTGGGGCGGGATGTCGGGGGGCAGGCCGCCCGCGCGGTGCAGCCCGCCGCACCCCGCCAGCAGCAGCAACAGCAGAACGGCAAACGAGGCGCGCATCAGCCCTCCGCGGCGACCGGATGCGAGATCACCGCCGCGCGCCGCGCCAGGATCCCGCGACGGGCGGCGACGCTATTGAAAATAGCCGCCGAAATGGGCGCTGATCTCGTGGCTCATCTGCTGATCGAAATCGGCCATCAGCGCCTTTGTCATCTCGTACCAGGTCTTCTCGCGGTCGTTCGGCGTGATGCTCTCGAGCACGCTCTGCGAGCGCGACGCCTTCACCGATACGGTCCGCACCGCCATCCCGTGGTCGTCGACGATCTCCAGCGTCGCGGCAACGGTGGCGTCGTAGCGCTGCGCCGGCTGGTCGGTGAAGGCGCCGGTGAGCCCCTCGTCCTTCTTCTTCAGGTCGACCTCGACGACGGAGGCATCGCGGATGACGAAACGGGCGCGGGCGCCGCCGCCCGCAGCCTGCAGCCGGTCATGCGCCCAGTTCTCCAGCGCGCGCTGCGGCGGCACCGGGAAGAGGTGCTCGACATGCGGCGACTGGAAGCTCGGCTTGAAGTCGCTCTGGACATCGACCGCGCCGACCGCCAGCCGGATCGGCGGCTCGCCGGTGAAACGGATGTCGGCGAAGGTCGGCCGCGGCGGCGGCGATTCGCAGCCCGCCAGCGCGCCGGTCAAAGCCAGCGTCACGAGAATGAAGCGCACGAAGCCGAGCCGCATGGAGAATCCCCGCCGAGGCCGCGCCCGTCCGCGGCGGCGCGAGACTGGCACGGCCGTGCTCAAGAGTCCACCAGGGCATGGATGTCGTCGTCGTCGAAGCCGTAATCGGCGCTGCAGAACTGGCAGGTGACGGTGATCCTGCCCGCCACCTTCATCTCCGCCAGTTCGTCGGCGGGCAGCATGCGCAGCACCCGTTCGACGCGCTCGCGCGAGCAGCGGCAGCGCGCGGCGAGATCCTGGGGGCGATAGACGCGCACGCCATCCTCGTGGAACAGGCGGAACAGCAGCGCCTCGGGCGCCAGCGCGGCATCGACCAGCTCGGCCGAGGTGCTGGAGCTCATCAGGATGACGGCGCGGCGCCAGCCGTCCTCCGCCGCCTCCCGCCGCGCGGCATCGCCCTCGTCCGGCAGGCGCTGCACCATCAGGCTGCCGCCGCGCCAGCGCGTCACGCCCTCGGCATCGGCGACCCGCGCCACCGCCACCTTGAGCCCGGCCTCGACCTGCTCCGACTGGCGGAAATAGTGGTGCGCGCAATCGGCAAGGCTCGCCCCCTGCAATTCGACGATGCCCTGGTAGCGATCGGTATGCTCGCCCTGATCGACGGTGAAGGCGAGATGGCCGGCGCCCAGCAGGCGCGGCACCGAGCCGGCGACCTCGCCCTGCGCCACGGCCTTGGCGAGCTTCGCCGCATCGAATTGCGCGTAGCCCCGCACCGCCCCGGCGCTGGTGACGTCGGCGACCAGCAGATGGACCGGCCCGTCGCCCTTGGTCTGCAGCGTGAAGACGCCGTCATATTTGAGCGCCCCGGCCAGCGCCGCGGCAAGCGCGATCGCCTCCCCCAGCAGCCCCGCCACGGGCTCGGGATAGGCATGGCGGGTCAGGATCTTGTCGAGCAGCGGGCCGAGGCGCACCAGCCGGCCGCGCAGGCCCGAGGCGTCGATCTGGAACGGCTGGACGAGGTCGTCGGCGGGCAGGATCGGCATAAGCGGCACCTTAGGGTTCGGAGCGGCGCCGGACGCCGCCCCCCTCGCCGCTCAGGCCAGGCACCATGTCAGGATGCCCTTCTGCGCGTGCAGCCGGTTCTCGGCCTCGTCCCACACCACCGATTGCGGGCCGTCGATGACGCCGGCGGTCACTTCCTCGCCGCGCTTGGCCGGCAGGCAGTGCATGAAGATCGCCCCCGGTTTCGCCTTGGCCATCAGCCGCTCATCGACGCGGTAAGGGGCGAGGATGTTGTGCCGGTCGAGATCGGGTTCAACCCCCATCGACACCCAAGTATCGGTGACGATGCAGTCGGCGCCGGCGGCGGCGTCCTCGGGATCGGCGGTGAGCCGCACGCGCCCGCCCTGGGCGCGCGCCCAGTCGAGCACGCGCTGCGGCGGCGAGAGCCCTGCCGGACAGGCGAGGCGCAGCTCGAAATTGAAGCGCACCGCCGCGTGCACCCAGCTCACCGCGACGTTGTTGCCGTCGCCGCTCCAGGCGACGATCTTGCCGGCGGCGCCGCCCTTGCGCTCCTCCAGCGTCATGACGTCGGCCATCAGCTGGCAGGGATGGCTGGCGTCGGTGAGGCCGTTGATCACCGGCACGGTCGCATACTGCGCCAGTTCCTCGAGCTTTGCCGCCTGCGTGGTGCGGATCATGATGGCGTCGACATAGCGCGACAGCACGCGCGCCGTATCGGCCGCGGTCTCGCCGCGCGACAGCTGGCTGTCGCTTGCCGCCAGCACGACGCAATCGCCGCCGAGCTGCTTCATCGCCACCTCGAAGGAGAGCCGCGTGCGGGTCGAGGGCTTCTCGAAGATCATCGCCAGCATCTTGCCCTTGAGCGGCTGCGAACGGTCGAGGCCGCGCTTGTAGGCGACGCCGCGGTCGAGCATGCGGCGCAGCTCCTGCGCATCGACCCGGTCGAGATCGAGAAAGTGCCGCGGCGGCGCCACGCTCGCGGCTTCCTTCACCCGTGCCATTGCCGCGCCACCTGATCGATGATGCCGGTCGCCTCGTCGATATGGCGCTCGTCGATGATGAGCGGCGCGAGCAGGCGGATGACGTTTTCCCCGGCGCCGGCGACGAGCAGGCCGTTCTGGCGCAGGCGCTCGACCATGTCGGTGTTGGGGACGACGCATTTGAGCCCGATGAGCAGCCCCTTGCCGCGCACCTCGGCAAAGACCTTGGGATATTTGCCCACCAGCGCCTCGAGCCGCCGGCGCAGCAGCGCCGCCGCCCGCTCGACGCCGGCCAGGAAGCCCGGCGCCAGCATGACGTCGAGCACCGCGTCGGCCACCGCCATCGCGAGCGGATTGCCGCCGAAGGTCGAGCCGTGGCTGCCCGGGGTCATGCCGACCGCGGCGCGCTCGGTGACGAGGCAGGCGCCGACCGGGAAGCCGCCGCCCAGCGCCTTGGCGGCGGCCAGCACGTCGGGCGGCACACCCTCCCATTCATGGGCAAAAAGCTTGCCGGTGCGGCCCATGCCGGACTGCACCTCGTCATAGACCAGCATCAGGCCGAACTCGTCGCAGATCGCGCGCAGCCCCCTGAGATAGCCCTCCGGCGCCGTCGCCAGCCCGCCTTCGCCCTGCACCGGCTCGACCAGGATGGCGGCGGTCTCCGTGGTGACCTTGGCGCGCATCTCGTTGAGGTTGCCGAAGGCGACATGGTCGAAGCCCGGCGCGGGCGGTCCGAAGCCCCTGAGGTATTTCTCGTTGCCGGCGGCGGCCAGCGTCGCCAGCGTGCGCCCGTGGAACGAGCCGGTGCAGGCGATGATCCGATAGCGCTCGGGATGGCCGGTCTCGGCGTGATATTTGCGCGCCACCTTGATCGCGCCTTCCACCGCCTCGGCACCGGAATTGCAGAAGAACACGCTGTCGGCGAAGGAATGGTCGATGAGGCGCCCGGCGACCTTCTGCTGGCCCGCCACCTGGAACAGGTTGGAGCAATGCCAGAGCTTCTGCGCCTGCTCGGTGAGCCGCGCGATCAGATGCGGATGGCAATGGCCCAGCGCGGTGACCGCGACGCCGCTGGTGAAGTCGAGATACTTCCGGCCGGAGCCGGTGAAGAGATAGGCGCCCTCGCCCCGCTCGAACGACAGATCAGCCCGAGCATAGGTCGGTAAAACGGCTGGAATCACGGAGGTTCTCCTGCGCGAAAAGCGTGAGGGATAGGGGTTCGGAAGACCGACCGCCTATCGTCGTCGCTGCCGAGGCGCCGTCCGCCTCTCCCGCTCGAGCCAGCGATTATCGCGCTGCATGATCCACTCCACTCCCCCGCCTGCCCGACCGGCCTTAACCCGGCCCCGGGGGAAGCGCGAAAGTATGAGGAGACGCTTCCTGCCTGTCAATCGCGGGTTCGGACGTCGCCCGCGACCTCACGCCTTGAGCTTGTAGCCGCGCGCGATGAGGCCGTGGCAGAGCGCCAGCAGCCCCAGATTGACGCCGACCATGACCGCGGCGCCGGTCCAGATCGAGCCGTCGGCATGACCGATGAAGCCGTAGCGGAAGCCGTCGATCATGTAGAAGAACGGGTTCCACAGCGCCACGCCATGCCAGGGCGCGGGCAGCCGCTCGATCGAATAGAAGGTGCCGGAGAGGAAGGAGAGCGGCGTGACGACGAAATTGGTGACGGCGGCGATGTGGTCGAACTTGTCGGCCCAGATCCCGCCCAGCAGCCCCAGCAGCGACAGCAGCAGCGAGGCGGCGAAGGCATGGAACAGCACGAAGGCGGGGTCGTAAAGGCGGAGCGGCACGAAGAGCGCCATCGTTCCGGCCACCACCGCCCCCACCAGCACGCCGCGGGTCACGCCGCCCAGCGCGAAGCCCCAGGTGAGCTCGGCCGGGCTCAGAGGCGGCATCAGCACGTCGACGATGTTGCCCTGCACCTTGGCGATCATCAGCGAGGAGGAGGTGTTGGCGAAGGCGTTCTGCGCCATCGCCATCATGATCAGGCCGGGCGCCAGGAACTCGGCATAGGGAATGGCGCCGACATGGCGCCGCTGCCCGCCCAGCGCCAGCAGGAAGACGGCGAGAAAGAGCAGCGTCGTCACCACCGGCGCCGCCACCGTCTGCATCGACACTTTGAGGAAGCGCCGCACCTCGCGCAGATAGAGCGTCCAGAATCCGAGCCAGTTGACGGCGCCGAAGCGGCGAAGATGCGGGGCGAGTTCGGGCATCGAGGGCGGCAGGCTCCTGTTCGGGGCGCGGAGCTTACGCGCCCCGGCGCCGGCCGATCAAGGCAGGACCGACAGGCAGGACCGTAGCAGGCAGGACTGGAGTAGCGCTCGCCCGACCGCCGCCCGCGGGACTAAACTCGGGCTTATGGCTCAGCCCCCGTCCAGCCGGCACCGCGGCCCCAAGCCGGCCACCGCCGCCTATCTCGAGAACGCGGCGCTGCACTATCTCGAGCGCTTTGCCAGCTCGAGCGGCAATCTGAGGCGCGTGCTGATGCGCAAGGTCGAGCGCTCGGCCCGGCTGCACGGCACCGACGTCGCGTCGGGGGCGCGGCTGGTCGACGAGATCATCGCGCGCTATCTGCGCTCCGGGCTGCTCGACGACCGCGCCTATGCCGCCCAGAAGGCGGCGAGCCTGCGCCGGCGCGGCGCCTCGCGCTACGCCATCCGCGGCAAGCTCGCGGTCAAGGGCGTCGGCGGCGACCTCATCGACGCGACGCTCGAGGCGGAAACCGCGGCGAGCGAGCTCGCCGCCGCCTGCGCCTTGGTGCGCCGCCGCCGCCTCGGCCCCTGTCGGCCGCCGGGTGCCCGCGCCGGCCTTCGCCAGAAGGACCTCGCGGCGCTGGCACGCGCCGGCTTCAGCCTCGATCTGGCCCGGCGCGTGCTCGGCGTCGGCGACGAGGCGGCGCTGGCGGCGCTGGAACGCGGCGAGGCCGAGTCCGGCTGAGGCACCGCTTCCGGCGCGCGGTCTACTTCCGCGGCGGGGCTTCGGCCGGCGTCGCCGGCATCTCGATCCGGTCGACGGTGATGTGCGCCGACGGCGCGGAGCCGCGCTTGTCCTCGCCGAAATAGATCGTTTGATGCGGGTACGGCATCTCGATGCCGCGCTGGTCGAACGCCTTCTTCAGGCGCCGGTTGAACTCCCGGCCGACCGACCACTGCTGCATTGCCAGCGTCTTCAGCCGCGCCTGGATGATCACTGCGGAATCCTCGAAGCGGTCGACGCCGAAGACCTCGATCGGCCCGAGCATCATCGGCGCGAACTTGGGATCGGACCGGAGCTCGTCGGCCACCGCCTTCAGCACCTCGGTGACCTCGTCGGTATCTTCGCGATAGGAGACGCCGACATTGACGACGTAATAGGCATAGCCCTTGGTCATGTTCTGGACGGTGTTCACGTCGCTGAAGGGAACGGTATGCACGGTGCCCGCCACGTCGCGCAGCCGGAGGGCGCGGATCGACAGCGCCTCGACGACGCCCGAATGCCCGTTGCCGACATCGACCACGTCGCCGACCGCAAGCGTGTCCTCGAGCAGGATGAAGAGTCCGGTGATGACGTCCTTGACCAGGGCCTGCGAGCCGAAGCCGATGGCGATGCCGGCGATGCCGGCGCCGGCGAGCAGCGGCGCGATGTTGACGCCGATCTCGGAAAGGACGATGAGGCCGACCATCACCAGCAGCACGATCAGCACCGTGGTGCGCAGCAGCGGCAGCAGGGTGCGCGTGCGCGCGCTGCGCGCGAGCGGCTTGCCATCGACGCCGACGCCGTTCAGGTAGCGTTCGATCGCCGAGCCGAAGACCTCCCAGACCAGCAGCGCCACGAACAGCACGGTGACGATCGAGAGCGCGCTGCCGGTGATGCTGCGGCCCATATCGGTATTGAACCAGGCGAAGGTGCCGACGCCCCAGGCCTGCAGCAGCGCCAGCGCGGCGAAGGCGTAGACGACGATCGACGCCACCCAGGTCAGCACCGGCAGATAGCGATTGGCGCGCGTCTCGAGCCCCGGGAAGCGGTGTTTCATATCCGCGCTGACGGCAAAGCCGCGCTGGCTCAGCCGCCGCACCGAGCGGACGATCACGCCGGCGGCGACCAGCACCACCACGCTCAGCAAGGTCGCGCGGAAGATGAAGGCGAAGCCGCCCTCGACGCGCAGCACATAGCTGCCGAAGGTGCCGACGATGTAGATGATGGCGAGCACGTGCCAGGTATCGGCGAGCCGCTGGCGCAGCATCCGCCAGCCGTGGCCGGGCGCCGGCGCGGCAGTCCCGCTCACGGCCGTCGGCTTGCCGCGCAGCATATCGGCGACCGCCGCCCGGTTCTGCAGCACGAAGATCACCGACAGGATGCCGAGGACCAGCATCGTGCCGCGCAGCAACAGCACATAGATCGCCCCGGGCACCCCCATCCACCACGCGGCGCCGGCGAGGGCAAGGCCGTAGACCGACCAGTTGGTGAAGCGGCGCACCCAGATATAGAGATAGTTGCGCGTCTCGTCGCCCAGCGAATAGAGGCTCGCCGCCACTGGCGAGAGCAGCGCCACATTGGCGGCGGCGAGGATGAGCCGCGCGGTCAGGGTCGCCTGAACGATCTCCTCGGCGACGTGCGAGCTGGTGAAGCGCGCCCGCACCAGCGGCAGCACGAAATAGGCGGTGCCGGCAAAGGCGAGGACCGGCAGCGCGTCGATCACCAGCAGCAGTAGCCCCATCACCAGCTGCGCCGGCAGCGCGTCGCTGGAACGCGAGGCGAGCCGCGCATGCGGCCGGCGCAGCACCAGCCGCAGCAGCCCGTCGGCGAGCAGTGCGGCGCCGAAGACGGTGGCGAGCTTGAAGGCGATGCTGAGCCAGCGCGCCCGCGCCATAGCATTGCTCGCCTGGTCGCGGAACCAGTCGATCAGCCGCGGCGCGTCCAGCACCACCGCGGCCGCCGCCAGGATCTCGCTGCTGATGGTGTCGATGTCGGCCGAAAGGGCGTCGAGCCAGCCGGCCGGCGCCGACGCCTCCTGCTTCTGCTCGACGCCGCGCTGAGCGGCGATCAGCGCCCGCAGCTGGCCGACGAGCTGGGCGCGCTGCTTGTCGTTCTGCAGCGTGTCGACCAGATGCTGCAGCTCGTCGGCCGAAACCGGCGCCGGCGAGGCTGCTGTCGGGAGCACGGCCGGCGTGGACTGCGCGCGCGCGATCCCGCCCAGCATCAGCAGCACGCCTGCCAAGAGGGCGAGCACGGCGAAGGTTCGGGCGGCGATCATGTCGCGGCAGATTAACCGCGCGCCCCGGCAGCGCAAGCGCGGCGAGGCCGAGGCACAATATTGCCCTGGGGCGCGGGGCGGCTCCCTGGCCGCCTCCGTCGCCTCAGGCGGCGCGCACCTGCGCGAGGAAGCGCGCCACCTCGCCGTGCAGATTGCCGGTCAGCTCCGAGAGCCGGGCACTCGCCGCAAGCATCTCCTCGGCCGAGGTGCCGTTGGCGGTCGCGGTCTCGCTGACGGCCGCCACGGTGTGCGACGCTCCGGTTGCGCCCGAGGCGGCCTGCTGCACCGAGGTCGCGATGCCGCGCGTCGCGTCGCCCTGCTCCTGCACTGCCGAGGAGATCGAGACGGAAATGTCGCTGATTTCCCCGATGGTGCCGCCGATGCCGCGGATCGCCTCCACCGCTTGGCGGGTGGCGGCCTGGATCTGGCCGATCTGCGACGCGATGTCCTCGGTCGCCTTGGCGGTCTGGTTGGCAAGCGACTTGACCTCGGAGGCGACCACGGCAAAGCCCTTGCCCGCCTCGCCGGCGCGCGCCGCTTCGATCGTCGCGTTCAGGGCCAGGAGATTGGTCTGGCTGGCGATGTCGTTGATCAGCTGCACCACCTCGCCGATGCGCTGCGCCGCCTCGGCCAGCCCCTGCACCGTGGCATCGGTGCGCCGCGCCTCGTCGACCGCCTTGGTCGAGATGGTCGCGGATTGCGCCACTTGGCGGCCGATGGCGTCGGTCGTGGCACTCAGCGTCTCCACCGCGGCGGCCACGGCGTGGACACTCTGCGTCGTCTCGCCGAGCACGCCCACCGCCCCTTGCGCCTCGCTGCGATTGCTGCTGGCGGCGGCGGCGAGGCGGTTCGAGGTCTCCTGCATCGACCGCGTCGCCTCCGACAACCGGTCGACCGTCGCTTTGATGCTCGCCTCGAAGCGGTCGGCCATCTCCAGCGTGATGCGGCGGCGATCGGCCTGCGCCTGCTCGCTCATCTGCGCCCGCTCGGCGCTGAGCTCCTTCTCGCGCCGTCCCGCCTCGGCCATCGCGTCGAGCGCCGACTGGCTCGCCGCGAACAGCCGGGCGAGATGCTGGGTCAGCCAGATCAGCACCGCCGATTCGATCACCACGACCGCGGCATGGAGCAGCACCCGCCAAAGGTTTGCGCCTTCCGGGAAGATCGCGAGCGGCATGATGAAATTGAGGCCGAGATGATGCAGCGCCGTCACCGCCGCCGCCAGCACGATCACCCGCCAGTCGCAAAACGCGGCGAGCGTCGCATAGGCGGCGAAATAATACATGTGCATATCGATCTGCAGCGGACCGTGCGCCAGCCAGACGATGAGCGACACCATGGTGATCAGCGCCACGGCAATCGCGTAGCGGCAGAAGGGGCTCTGCTCGTCTTGGAACCAGGCCGCCGTGGCAACCCCCGCCGCGACGGCGCCGATCGCCAGGGCGGCGAGCCAGGTGGTGCCGTTGGCGAGGCCGATCACCAGCAGCAAGGGCAGGTGCAGCCACAAAGCGACGATGAAGAACCGCGCCACCGCGGCGCGGAGTTGAAGCAGGCCCGAGCTTTCCATTCTGTTCTCCGTCGACGCGGTCATTCCGTGTCCTCCGATCGCACCAGACACCCGCCGAAGGCGACGGGATCGATCACCGCCCAGGCGCCGGCCGCATGCAGCCGGGGAATGACGCCGGGGTCGTCGCCATGGACCACCAGGATGGAGCCGGCGATTCCCTGGCGCACGACCACGCCGCCGGCGGCGACGACCGCGGCAAAAGCCCGCTCGCGCGTCACCCAGGGAGGAAAGATCGCGGCGACTTCGGCGAAGCCCTGCGGTTTCGCCTCCAGGCCGGCGAGAGCAACAAGGCTCGCGATCGCCATGACCGACGCTGCGAGCGCCGCGCCGCCACCGCCTCCTGCGCCGGCATGCATATTCTACCCCCGATGCCGGACGGGCGCGTCCGGATCGCCCGACAATAGAGGCAGCCCGTAAAGTGCGGGTTAAAGTCGCCCGGCTGCCTGACATTCAATCAGGGTTCTACCGACCCGCTCGCATCGGAAGAGGGTCAGGCAAGGCCGGTCAAGGTAGCCAGCGCCGCGGCGAGCAGGGCAAGGCCGGAGAGCACGAGGATGGCGCCCGAGATGCGGTTGAGCCAGGCGAGGCGCACCGTTCCGAAGGCGCGGCGCAGGCCGGCGATGCCGAAGCTCAATCCCAGCCACCACAGCAGCGAACCACAGAACACGCCGGCGACGAGCGCGCCGGTATCGAGATAGCCGCCGGTCTCGCTGACCCCCACCTTGGCGAAGATCGCGGCGAAGGCGAGGATGGTGATGGGATTGGTGATGGTCAGCGCGAAGGTCGAGACATAGGCGGCGAGCAGCGGCTCCTCGGCCATCGGCTCCGGCTCGGCATCGCCGTGCTGGCGCAGCGCCTTGATGCCGACGACGAGCAGGAACACGCCGCCCGCGGCGCCGAACCAGTCCTGATAGCGCAGCATGAAATCGCGGACGATGGTGAGGCCGAAGCCGGCGATGACGCCGAAGATCGTGTCGGCGGTCGCGGCGCCGAGGCCGGAGATGAAGCCGAACATCGGCCCTTCCACCAGCGTGCGGCGCACGCAGAGCACGCCCACCGGCCCGACCGGCAGCGCGATGACGATGCCGACGGCAACGCCTTTGACGAGATCGATCAGCAGCGCAGCGGACATCGGCACCGAAGGGGCAGGCGGCGGGCCAGTCTCGGCGAGGCACGCGCAGGGCGCAACCGCGAATTGACACCACGAATTGACGCTCACGGCAAAGCGACTTTGCCGCCGCACGGATCCGGCTATGGTAGAGGCGAGGAGAGCGACATGACGGAAGAGCGCGACGGGCGGCTCGGACGCAGCCGCGACAAGCTGGTCGAAAGCAAGCAGCGCTGGGCGCGCGAAGGGCGGCTGCTGACCGGCCGGCAGGCGCGGCCGGAGGCCGAACGGCTGCCGCCGGGGCAGCGCCGGGTCGATACCTGGCCGGTGCTCGATCTCGGCGTCCAGCCCGACATCGCGGTCGAGCGCTGGCGCCTTGCCGTCGACGGGCTGGTCGAGAACCCGGTCGACTGGGACTGGGCCGCCTTTCGCGCGCAGCCGGGCTTCCGCGACGTCTCCGACATCCACTGCGTCACCGCTTGGTCGCGCTTCGACAATGCCTGGGACGGGGTCAGCGCCCGGCACGTGCTGGAGGCGGTCAAGCCCCGGCCCGAGGCGCGCTTCGTGATGTTTCACGGCTACGACGACTACACCACCAACCTGCCGCTCGCGGCCTTCGCCGATGACGACGTGCTGCTGGCGCATTCCTGGCAGGGACGGCCGCTGGCGCGCGAGCATGGCGGGCCGGTACGCGCGATCGTCCCCAAGCTCTATTTCTGGAAGAGCGCCAAATGGATCCGGCGCATCGAGCTGATCGCCGCCGACCGCCCGGGTTTCTGGGAAGAACGCGGCTATCACGGCCACGGCGATCCCTGGAAGGAGGAGCGCTATGGCTGAGCCGGCCGCCCGCGATGCCGAGGCCGGGCGCCACGCTTGGCGGCGGCAGAGGCTGCCGACCGGAGGAGGAGAAGCGGCATGAACGCTCATGATTTCGCCTTCACCGCGATCGACGGCCGGGAGCTGCCGCTGGCGCAGTACCGCGGCCGGCCCCTGCTCGTGGTCAACACGGCCTCGTTCTGCGGCTTCACGCCGCAATACGCCGATCTCGAAGCGGTGTGGCAGCGCTACCGCCAGCGCGGCCTCGTCGTCATCGGCGTTCCCTCCAACGATTTCGGCGAGCAGGAGCCGGGCACCGCAGAGGAGATCAAGGAGTTCTGCGAGAGCCGCTTCGCCGTCGATTTCCCGCTGACCCGGAAACAGGACGTGGTCGGGCCGGGCGCCCATGCCTTCTTCCGCTGGATCGCCGCCGAACTCGGCGAGGCCGGCACGCCGCGCTGGAACTTCCACAAATATCTCGTCGCCCCCGACGGCAGCCTCGCCGGCACCTGGCCCTCCTCGGTCCGCCCGACCGACCGCGCCGTGACCGACGAGATCGAGCGGTTGCTCCCGGCCAAGACGGGCGGTTAGCCCGCCAGCACCGCGGCACCTGGGCTGGCGGGCGCTCGCCTCTCGCGGGAAACACCCGCAGGACGGGACGCCGCGCGCGCCCAGTCGACGGCGCAGCAACGCCGCTCCGGGAGATTACAGGGATTTCACGCGCCTCGACTTGATTTCCACCCCCGAATTGCGGCACATGGCGCAGGCGATGAAGGCGCTGACAACGACAAGGCCGCGAAGCGGCATCGGGTGAGACAAGGCCAATGAACGAGATGATCGCGGTCCGCCACCTGACCAGGCGGTTCGGACCGGTCACGGCTGTGGACGACGTGTCCTTCGCGGTCTCGCGGGGCGAGGTGCTGGGCTTTCTCGGGCCCAACGGTGCCGGCAAGTCCACCACGATGAAGATGATCACCGGCTTCCTGGCGCCGAGCGAGGGCACCGCGGTGATCTGCGGCGCCGACATCGTCGACCGGCCGATCGCGGCGAAGCGGCATATCGGCTACCTGCCGGAGGGCGCCCCGGCATATCCCGATATGACGCCGGCGGGCTTTCTCGACTTCATCGCGCGCATCCGCGGCTTCGCCGGCGCCGAGGCGGCGCGGCGCGTCGCGCTCGCGGTCGAGCGCACGCAGCTGGCGGGCGTGCTTCACCAGCCGATCGAGACGCTGTCGAAGGGCTTCAAGCGACGCGTCGGGCTGGCGCAGGCGCTGCTGCACGAGCCGGACGTGCTGATCCTGGATGAACCGACCGACGGACTCGATCCCAACCAGAAGCACGAGGTGCGCCGCCTCATCGCCACCCTCGCCGCCGAGAAGGCGATCGTCATTTCGACGCATCTGCTCGAGGAGGTGGATGCGATCTGCACGCGCGCCCTGGTGATCGCCGCCGGCCACGTACTGGCCGACGGGACGCCGGCGGCGCTCGCCGCACGCTCGCGCCATCACAACGCCGTGCGCCTGGCGCTGGCGCAGGACGGCATCGACGCCGCCACGGCGCTGATGCGGCTGCCCGGCGTGCTGGCGGTCGAGCCAGTGGAGGATGTCGAGGGCGCGGCGCTGATGATCTTCCCGCGCGACGGGCGCCCGATCATCGCCGAGGTCACCGATCTCGTCCGCACCGCCGGCTGGTCGGTGACGGCGCTGCGCGTCGAGCGCGGGCGCCTCGACGAGGTCTTCCGGACCATCACCCTTGTCGGCCGGGCCTGAGCCATGCACAGCACCTTTGTCATCTTCCGCCGCGAGCTGCAGAGCTATTTCGCCACGCCGCTCGCCTATGTCTTCATCGTCATCTTCCTGGTCACGGCCGGCGCGCTGACGTTTTTCCTCGGCAATTTCTTCGAGCGCGGCCAGGCCGATCTGCAGCCCTTCTTCAGCTTCCATCCCTGGCTCTATCTCGTGCTCATCCCCGCCCTCGCCATGCGTCTCTGGGCCGAGGAGCGCAAGAGCGGCACCATCGAGCTGTTCCTGACGCTGCCGATCTCGATGAGCGCCGCGGTGCTGGGCAAGTTCCTGGCGAGCTGGGCCTTCGCGGGCATCGCGCTGCTGCTGACCTTCCCGTTCTGGATCACCGTCAACTTCCTCGGCCGGCCCGACAACGGCGTCATCCTCGCCAGCTACATCGGCAGCTTCCTCATGGCCGGCGCCTTCCTCGCCATCGGCGCGGCGCTGTCGGCGCTGACCAAGAACCAGGTGATCGCCTTCGTCGTCACCGCCGCCGTGTGCTTCCTCTTCACCGTCAGCGGTTCACCCATCGTGCTGGGATTCCTCAACGGCTGGGCGCCGGAGGGCGTGCTGCGAACCATCGCTTCGTTCAGCTTCCTCACCCATTTCAACGCCATCGTGCGCGGCGTCATCGACCTGCGCGACGGCGTGTTCTTTCTGTCGGTGATCGGCATCTTCCTCTTCGCCAACGCCATCCTGGTCGATCTCCAGAAGGCGGATTGAGGAGCGCCCTTCGCCATGAGCAAGCCGTCACGCCGCGCCATCGCCGTCGTCGCCCTGATCTCGGCGGCGGTGCTGTTCGTCGCCATCAACGTCATCGCCCGGCACGTGCTGCGCTCGGCGCGGCTCGACCTGACGCAGCAGCATCTCTACACGCTGTCGCAGGGCTCGAGAAAGACGCTGGCGCATATCGACGAGCCGATCACGCTGCGCTTCTACTACACGCCCCGGCTCGGCGATGAAGTGCCGTCCTACGGCATCTTCGCCCAGCGCGTGCGCGAGATGCTCGAGGAATACGCCGCGCTCGCCAAGGGCAAGATCAAGCTCGAAGTGCTCGACCCCGAACCGTTCTCGCCGACCGAGGATCGCGCCGTGGCCTTCGGGCTGCAGGGCGTGCCGCTCGACCAGAGCGGCGATCAGGTGTATTTTGGCCTCGCCGCGACCAACTCGACCGACGACCAACAGGTCATCCCGTTCTTTCAGCCGGATCGCGAGCGCTTCCTCGAATACGACCTGACCAAGCTCATCCACAGCCTCGCCTTCCCCAAGAAGACGGTGGTCGGGCTGGTCACGCGCCTGCCGCTCGAAGGCGACTTCATGGCGGCGCTGCAGGGCAAGCCGCTCGAGCCCTATGCCATCGTCGATCAGCTGCGCCAGCTCTACGAGTTGCACACGCTCTCCACCGATTTCGACGCGGTGCCGGCCGATGTCGACGTGCTGATGATCGTGCATCCGCAGAATCTGCCGGAGAAGACGCTTTACGCCATCGATCAGTTCGTGCTCAAGGGCGGCAAGGCGCTGGTCTTCGTCGACCCCTATTCCGAGACGCAGGCGGCGCATCCCGACCGCACCGGCGCCCCTGGCGCCACCGCCAGCAGCCTCGACAAGCTCTTCGCCGCTTGGGGCCTCGAGATGGAGAAGGGCAAGGTGGCCGGCGACCTGCGCGACGCGCGGCGCGTCAATATCGGCAGCTCGAGCCATGTCGAGGCGGTGGAATACGTCGCCTGGCTGGCGCTCAAAGAGAGCAACCTCAACCATGACGACCCCATCACCGGCGATCTCTCGCAGATCAACATGGCGAGCGCCGGCATCCTCAAGCCGCGGCCTGGCGCCAAGACCAGCTTCGAGCCGCTGATCACCACCTCGACGGATTCCGAAGCGATCCCCGTCGAGAAGGTCGAGGGCATGCCCGACGTCGCGGCGCTGCTCGACGATTTCAAATCGGATCACACCCGGCTGACGCTCGCCGCCCGCGTCACCGGCCCGGCCGAGACCGCCTTTCCCGACGGGCCGCCGAAATCGGCGGCGGCCGACAAGGACAAGGGCAAGGGCCCGGAGAAGAACGACCAGAAGCCGGCGGCGGTCGAGGCGACGGCACCGCAGATCAAGACCGCGGCACAGCCGATCAATCTGGTCGTCGTCGCCGACAGCGACATCCTCGACGACCGCTTCTGGGTGCAGGTGCAGGACTTCTTCGGCCAACGCGTCGCCATCCCGAGCGCGGGCAACGGCGATTTCGTCACCAACGCCATCGACGTGCTGTCGGGCGGCACCGAGCTCATGGGCCTGCGCACCCGCGGCACCTCGGCGCGGCCCTTCGAGGTGGTGCAGGAGATCCAGCGCCAGGCCGATGCCCGCTCGCAGGCGCGCGAGAAGGAGCTCGAGCAGCAGCTCAAGGACACCCAGGCCAAAATCAAGGAACTGCAAGGCAAGGAAGGGCCCGCCGGCAACGTCGCGCTCGCCGCCGAGCAGAGCCGGACGCTGGACAATTTCCGCACGCAGATGCTGCAGATCCGCGCGCAGCTTCGTCAGGTGCAGCTCGATCTGCGGCAGGACATCGACCGGCTGAAGGCGGCGCTCGAATTCTTCGACATCGCCTTCATCCCGCTGCTGGTCGGTCTCGCCGCCATGGTGCTCGGCCTGGTGCGCATGCGGCGGCGCAAGCGTCGCGCGGAGGCCGGCTGAGAAGGAGCAGACGATGAAAGCCAAGGGACTGATCGGCCTACTCCTGATCACCGTCATCGCCGTCGTTGCCGCCGTGCTGGTCTCCTATCGCGGCGCGGGGAACGAGACCGATCCGCTGATCGGCGCGGTGGTGCTGCCGGAGGTGCGGCAAAAGCTCGGCGACGTGACCCGGGTGACGCTCATCCACGGCGCGACGAAGACGACGCTGCTGCGCCAGAGGGGCCGGTGGGTCGTCGAGGAGAAGAGCGGCTACGCCGCCGACCAGGCGAAGGTGGCGCAGGCGGTGCGCGGCCTTGCCGATCTGCGCTATGTCGAGCCCAAGACGCGCAAGCCCGAGCTTTATCCGCGGCTCGAAGTCGAGAATGCCGGAAAGAAGGGCGCGAAATCGACGCTGGTCACGGTCAGCGACGAGAAGGGCACGCTGCTGGGCGAGATCGTCGTCGGCAAGCGGCAGGTCGATCTGCTCGGCGGCGGCAGCGACGGCGTCTATGTGCGCAAGCCCGGCGATGCCCAATCATGGCTCGCGCGTGGCAGCCTGGAGCTGGCCGATGACGGCACCCAGTGGCTCGATCGCGGCATTCTCGACGTGCCGCGCGAGAAGGTGAAGGAGATGGTGCTGATCCAGCCCGACGGCAGCCGGCTCGATATCGCCCATGACAAGCCCGAAGACGCGCTGGCGCTCAAGGACGCGCCGGCCGATGCCAAGCTCAGGAGCGACACGGTTCTGGTCGAGCCGACCACGGCGCTGACGAGCCTGACGCTGACCGACGTGCGCCCGGCGACGCAGCTGGCGGTACCGGACACCGGCGTTTCGCAGGCCGAAATCACCACCTTCGACGGCGTTGACGTCAAGATTTCGCTGTTCGACGAAGACGGCAAGAGCTGGGCGCGCATCGCGGCGAGCGGCGGCGCCGGCGACGCGGCGACGCAGGCGCAGGCGCTCGATGCCAAGCTGCGGCCGTGGATCTTCGCCATCCCGGACTACAAGGCCAAGGCGCTGCGCACCAAGCTCTCCGAGGTGACCGCGCCGCCCAAGGCGTCGTGAGCGAGGCCGAGCCGCTCTCGCCCTGCGTCGCGGTCTGCGTGCTCGAGCCTGCCAGCGGCTATTGCCGCGGCTGCTTTCGCACCATCGACGAGATCTCGCGCTGGCTGTTGCTGGCGCGAGAGGAAAAGCGCCGCATCCTCGCCGCGCTGCCGGCGCGGCAGGCCAAGGGCTGAGGTCGGCCGATCCATTCTTCACTCTTGAGAAACAGTCTCGTTCGTTTTCACCGGATTGTCCCTGGACGAGCGCCAACCACATCATCGCCACGACTGATTGCGTCCCAAGGAGGGAAAGATGGCGAAGGTTCTGGTGCTCTATTACTCCACTTACGGCCACATCGAGACAATGGCCGAGGCGATCGCGGCCGGCGCCCGTCAGGTTCCGGGAACGCAGGTGTCGGTCAAACGCGTGCCGGAACTGATGCCCGATGACGTCGCGCGCCAGGCCGGCGCCAAGCTCGACCAGGCGGCGCCGATCGCCAAGCCGGAGGAACTTGCCGATTACGACGCGGTGATCTTCGGCACGCCGACGCGCTTCGGCAACATGGCGGCGCAGATGCGCAACTTCCTCGACCAGACCGGCGGACTCTGGGCGAAGGGCGCGCTGATCGGCAAGGTCGGCAGCGCCTTCGTCTCGACGGCATCGCAGCATGGCGGCCAGGAATCGACGCTGCTCTCCTTCCATACCACGCTGCTCCATTTCGGCATGGTCGTGGTTGGCCTGCCCTACAGCGCCCAGGGCCAGATGCGGCTTGACGAGATCAGCGGCGGATCGCCATATGGCGCCACGACCATTGCCGGCGGCCAGGGCCAGCGTCAGCCCAGCGCCAACGAACTCGAGCTGGCGCGCTTCCAGGGCCGACATGTGGCGGAGATCGCCGCCGCGCTCTCTCAGGCGCGTACGGCCAAGGCGGCATAACGGAGGACCAAAGCGATGGATGGCGGAATGAACCGTCCCCGGCCGGTGGCGCGGCTCGCCCGCGGCATGCCGGCCAGCGACGGCGCCGGCGTCAAGCTCAACCGCGTCATCGGCACGCCGCAGATCGCGGATGTCGACCCGTTCCTGATGCTCGACGAGTTTCGCTCCGATGACGCGGCGGACTACATCGCGGGCTTTCCCGACCATCCGCATCGCGGCTTCGAGACCGTCACCTACATGCTGGCCGGACGCATGCGCCACGGCGACAACAAGGGTCATACCGGACGGCTCGAGGCCGGCAGCGTGCAATGGATGACCGCCGGGCGCGGCATCGTCCATTCCGAGATGCCGGAGCAGGAGAACGGGCTGATGCAGGGCTTCCAGCTCTGGGTCAACCTGCCGGCGAAGGACAAGATGACCGAGCCGCGCTACCAGGAGATCCCGCCGCGGGACATACCGGTCGCGGCGCTCCCCGGCGGCGTCACGGTCAAGGTCATCGCCGGCACGGTCGGCGACACCACCGGGCCGATCAACGGCATCGCCACCGAGCCGATCCTGCTCGATCTCGCGCTGCCCGCCGGCGGCCGCCTGTCGCTGCCGCTGCCGCATGGGCACAACGCCTTTCTCTATGCCTTCGAGGGCGAGGCGGCGGTGGGCGAAACGGCGACCCGGCTGACGCGCGGCAGCATCGCCGTGCTCGGCCAGGGCGATAGCGTGCTGCTGACGGCCCCCGCCGGGGCGGCGCGCGTGCTGCTCGCCGCGGGCCGGCCGCTGAACGAGCCGGTGGCGCGTTACGGCCCCTTCGTCATGAACACGCCGGACCAGCTCCGCCAGGCGATCCTGGATTTCCAGGCCGGGCGCTTCTGACCGCGATCAGTGATTCTGCGGCAGGCTGTCGGGATCGGGATAAAGGCCGGTATAGCCGGTGACCCGATTGGGCTTGGCCTCGGAGTAGCAATCGACGGACGCCAGGGTGCGATAGCAATATTCCGCCGGGATGGGCGGCGGCGCATCGTTCCGCCCGGCCGGCGAGGGCTGGCTGTCGTTCCAGCGGCTTTGCGGCGGCGCGAATTCGGCGCGCGTCTGCCACGCGTTGCAGCCGCCGAGCAGCAGGCCCAAGGTGATCAGCGAGAGCACGTAGGAGCGAAGCGGCAAGGCCATGCGGCACGGTGTCTCCGGCGATGGCGACGCGCCTACAGGATGCGCCGGCGATCGCCGGATGATCTATAGGCCCGATCTGGTTAATGTTCCGTTGCCGCGCCACAGATGAGGGACACCCCCGACATGCGACTACGCCTTGGGTTTGCCGTGCTGCTGGCCCTGGCCGCCTGTAGCGGCACCGGCGGGTGGACCAAGCGCGGCGTTCCGCCCGACAGAGTAGCGGCCGACTACGCCGACTGCCGCCATACCGCGCAGTCGGCGCTGAGCCGCGACAGCAACATCGACACCGACATCCTGGCGTCGCGCGGCGCGGATTGGGCACGGGTCGGCTCGCTGGAGAACGCGCAGGACGCGGACGCCAGGCGCGTAGCCCCGCGCAGCGATGCGATCATCGAGGGCTGCATGCTGGACAAGGGCTACACCAGGGCGCGCTGAGCAAGGCGGCGCGGCCCTGCCGGCGCGGCTTCGGGTCGTGCCGAGGGCGGCGCGGGCGGAGAAGCTCCCCCGCTCCGGCCGCCGCTGCGATCGTCATGCCGGCAGTATTTCTTTCGCCGGCATGCGCCGCGGCCAATCCGCCGGCGGCGCGACTCGACCGCGACCGGGTGCCGGAAGGAGGAGCAGGAAAGGCGAAAGGAATGGCGCGCCCGGAGAGATTCGAACTCCCAACCCCCAGATCCGTAGTCTGGTGCTCTATCCAGTTGAGCTACGGGCGCAATGCTCGGCGCGGCTTGCCGCCGCCGAGGACGGGGGAAGCTAGCGGTATTGCCGCTCGATGGCAAGGCGCCCGTCGATCGCCCGCGGACGAAACTTGCTTGTGGCTAGAACAGCCGTTGCGTAGTATCTCCAAGGGGTTTCAGGCTGCAATGGTGATGATTTCCATAGCTCGGCGAAATCATCGGGCCTGTCTCGTTTGGCGGGGAAGCTGAGACAAAGGTAGCCGGTTAGCATGTTGATTCGTCGCTCGCATCTTGGCGTGGCCATGGCAGCGCTGCTGCTTTCCGGCTGCTCATCCATCAGCAACTCGGCCGACTCGATCTGGTCCTCTCTCACAGGCCAAGACAGCGACACCACCGGCACGCCGTCCGGCGATGGCACGGTCGTGCCCATCCCGCCCTCGCCGGCGGAGCTCAACCCGCAGCCGACCTTGACCCCGAGCCAACCGCCGACGCTCAACAGCGGCAACTTCGCGGCACCGTCGGTCACGCCCGGCTCGCCGACCGGCACCTATGTCGGCGCCCAGGTGGCGGCGCTGCGCAGTGCGCTGCAGCGGCTGCAGGAAAACATCAACCAGCAGAACGCCGGGCTGCAGCAGCTGCGCCAGGGCATGGCGCAGGACGCGTCGCGCTATTTCAGCCTGGTCGGCTCGATCAATTCGCGCCTCCAGGTCGGCACCACGCCGGGCAATCCCGAACTCATCGCCCAGTGGAACCAGGCGCAGGGCGCGCTCGACCGCATGAGCGACGACATCGCCAAGCTGAACAGCCTGTCGAACCAGGCCGCTTCCGATTCCTCGCTCGCCGCCTATATCCTCGAATCGATCAAGGCGGCGTATGGGCTGCAAGGCGCCGTCGACGAGGATCACCGCCAACTCGGCCTGCTCGAAAGCGACGTCAACCGCACCGTGGTGCTGGTCGACCGGCTGCTCAATTCGCTCTCCGACGACATCAGCCGGCAGAGCAGCTACGTCAGCAACGAGCGCGGCAACCTCGTCACCCTGTCACTCGCCATCAAGAACGGCGAGCTGTTCGGCCAGAGCCTCGGCAACCGCGCCTTCGCCACGGCGACCCCGGCGCTCGCGCCGACGCGCGGCAGTCCGCTGACCGGAATCGGCGAGCGCCGGCCGCTGGTGGTGATCCGCTTCGACCGGCCGAATGTCGAGTACGACCAGGCGCTTTATAACGCGGTCAGCCACGCGCTGCAGCGGCGGCCGGAGGCGAGCTTCGATCTCGTCGCCGTCACGCCCAATGCCGGCAGCCCGGCGCAAGTGGCGCTGCATACCGACGCCTCCAAGCGCAACGCCCAGCGTGTGCTGCGCTCGCTCACCCAGATGGGCCTGCCGGCCGACCGCATCACGCTCTCGGCCACGACCAGCGCCAGCGTCCAGAGCAACGAGGTACAGATCTACGTCCGCTGAGCGGGTGCCGCGTCGGCAAGGACGCGCACGCATCGGCCGGCGCCGGCCGCCGCTCGGCCGGAAGCAAGGAACCTCAGCGCCATGTCCCTGCCCGCGAGAAAGAATTTCCCGGTGAGCTGGGAGGAGATCCACCGCGACGCCCGCGCGCTGGCCTGGCGCGTCGCCGGGGTCGGGCCGTTCCGCGGCATCATCGCGATAACCCGCGGCGGGCTGGTGCCCGCCGCCATCGTGGCGCGCGAACTCGATATCCGCCTGGTCGACACCATCTGCATCTCCAGCTACGACGACGGCGCGCACCATCCGGCGGGGTCGGTGGAAGTGCTCAAGGGCATGGCCGGCGAGGGCGCCGGCTTCCTCATCATCGACGATCTCGTCGATACCGGCGAAACCGCGCGGGCGGTGCGCGAGATGCTGCCCAAGGCGCATTTCGCCACGGTCTACGCCAAGCCCGCCGGACGGCCGATGGTCGACACCTTCGTCACCGAGGTGAGCCAGGACACCTGGATCGTCTTTCCCTGGGAGGCCGAGCGGTTCAGCCCCGCGCCGTGAGCCAATCGCGATAGGATATGAGGTCGCCGAGGCTTTCCGCCGCGTAGACGCCGCGGGCCACCGCCCGCGCGACGCAGTCGGCGGCGAGCGCGCCGAGCAGCGACAGCGCGGCGGCGCGCGGCGCGCCCAGCGCGTGGCGGCCGGTCGCCAGCACGAAAACGCTGTCGCCGTCGAAGGGCGTGTGCACCGGGCGGATGGCGCGGGCAAAGCCGTCCTGCGCCATGATGGCGATGCGGCGCGCCTCGGCCTTGTCGAGGATGGCGTTGGTCGCGACCACGCCGATGGTGGTGTTGGCGCCGATCCGGGCGAAGGGCGAGGCGACCGGCGCCTCGTCGGCCGCCAGCCTGGCCCGCGGCGGCACTTGGCCGCCGAGTTCGCCCTGGCGCTCGAAGGGCCAGGCCCAGAAGCAGCTTTCGCCGGGCATCACCGTGTCGCCGACGGCGTTGACCGCCACCAGCGCGCCGACCTGCAGCCCGTCCGGCGTCACCGCCGAAACGCTGCCGAGACCGCCCTTGAGCGTGCCGGCCTTGGCGCCGAGGCCGGCGCCGGCATTGCCCAAGGCGAAATCCGCCGCCGCCGCTTCGCAGGCCTCGCGTGCCAGCCGTCCATAGGGCGGCGCCTCGCCCCAGTCCTTGTCGCCGCCGTTCAGCAGATCGAACAGGATCGCCGCCGGCACCACCGGCACCCGCACCGCGCCGACCGGATACCCCACGCCGCGCGCCGCGAGCCAAGTCATCGCCGCCGAGCCCGCCTCGAGCCCGAAGGACGAGCCGCCGCTCAGCACCACCGCATCGATCGCATCGACCAGGCAGGTGGGATCGAGCGCATCGGTCTCGCGCGTTCCCGGCGCGCCGCCGCGCACATCGACCGCCGCCACCGCCGCCCGCTCCGGCAGGATCACGCTCACCCCGGTCCGCGCCGACGCGTCCTCGGCGTTGCCGACGCGGATGCCGGCGATGTCGGTGATGAGATTGCGCGGGCCCGGAGCGATGCTCATCGCGCGATTGTCGCCGAGGGACGAGATCGTGACAACGCCGCATCTTCCGGCTTCCCGCCCCTTGCGCCGACGATGCGAAGCGTGGAACGATCCGCCGCGTGACCCGCTGCGTCCTTCTCGCCCTTCTCTTCCTCGCCGCCCCCGCCCTGGCGCAGGCGCCGCCGCCGGAACCGGCGACCGTGCGCAGCGAGCAGCACGCCAGCATCGCCCGGCATGACATGGTGGCGGCGGCCAATCCGGCCGCGGCGGCGGCCGGGCGCGAGGTGCTGCGGCGCGGCGGCAGCGCCATCGACGCGGCCATCGCCACCCAGCTCGTGCTCAATCTGGTCGAGCCGCAATCCTCGGGCATCGGCGGCGGCGCCTTCCTGGTCTACTGGTCGGCGGCGGAGCGGCGCGTCTTCACCATCGACGGACGGGAAACCGCGCCGGCGGCGGCGCGTCCCGACCGCTTTCTCGGACCCGACGGCAAGCCGCTGGCCTTCTACGACGCGGTCGTCGGCGGCCGCTCGGTCGGCGTGCCCGGCGTGCTGCGGGCGCTGGAGCTCGCCCATCGCCGCTGGGGAAAGCTTCCCTGGGCCGAGCTGTTCGCGCCGGCGATCGCGCTCGCCGAACAGGGCTTCGCGCCTTCGCCGCGGCTCCACGCGCTGCTGCTGCGCGATCCCTTCCTGCGGCTCGCCGAGCCGACGCGGCGCTATTTCTACGACGCCGACGGCGCGCCCAAGGCGCGGCTGGTCGATCCCGGTCTGGCCGCGACGCTGCGCGCCGTCGCAGCCGGCGGCGCCGACGTGTTCTATACCGGGCCGATCGCCGCCGACATCGTCCACGCCATCGCCGCCGCGCCGACCAATCCCGGCGATCTCGCGCTGTCCGACCTCAGGGACTATCGCGCCAAGCTGCGCGCCCCGGTCTGCGGCGCCTATCGCGGCCATCGCCTCTGCGGCATGGGGCCGCCGAGCTCGGGCGCGGTGACCTTGCTGGAGATGCTGGGCATGCTGCAGCGCTTCGACCTCGCCCGGCTCAGGCCCGGCTCGGCGGCGGCGACGCATCTCTTCGCCGAGGCCGGGCGCCTCGCCTATGCCGACCGCGACCGCTACCTCGCCGACCCCGACTTCGTGCCGGTGCCGGTGCGCGGCCTGCTCGACCCCGGCTATCTCGCCCGGCGTTCGCGCCTCATCGATCCCGCGCACGCGCCGTCGGGCCCGGCGGCGCCTGGCGATCCGCCCGGCACTCACGCCTCGCTTTGGGGCCGCGACCGGGCACCGGAGCTGCCGGGCACCAGCAACATCGCCATCATCGACCGTGCCGGCGACGCGCTGGCCATGACCACCACCATCGAGAACGCCTTCGGCGCGCGCCTGCTGGTGCGCGGATTCCTGCTCAACAACGAGCTGACCGACTTCTCCTTCGTGCCCCAGACCGACGGCAGGCCGGTGGCGAACCGGGTCGAACCCGGCAAGCGGCCGCGCAGCGCCATGGCGCCGACCCTGGTTTTCGACCGGCGCGGCCGGATCGAGCTGGCGCTGGGCTCGGCCGGCGGCCCTGCGATCATCAACGACGTCGCCAAGAGCGTCATCGCCGTGATCGATGGCCATGACGATCTCCAGACCGCCTTCGACCTGCCCAATGACGGCAACCGCAACGGCGCCACCGAAATCGAGGCCGGCCCCGGCGCCGAGGCGATGGCGGCGGCGCTGCGCGCGCTGGGCGACCGCGTCGCGATCAGCGACCGGCCGAGCGGGCTCACCGGCATCCTGGTAACCCCCAAGGGCTTGGAAGGCGCCGCCGATCCGCGCCGCGACGGTACCGCGCTGGGGGATTAGGCGTCGTTCGCCGCCGCCGCGCCAGGCCCGTCGAGCACGCGCACATTGCGCGCCGTCACCGCGCCGCCGCAGGCCGAGCAGGTCATCACGGGATCGAAGAGATGGCCGCACTCGCGGTGCTGGTAGAGCTTCGGCCGGCCGCTCTCGCCCGCCTTGTGCGCATCGCCCCAGCCCACCAGCGCCAGCAGCACCGGGTGGAGGTCGAGCCCGGTCTCGGTCAGCCGGTACTCGTAGCGCCGCGGCCGCTCCTGATAGGCGACCCGCGCCAGCACCCCCGCCGCCACCAGCTTGCGCAGCCGGTCGGCCAGGATGTGACGGGTGATCCCGAGGCGCTGCTCGAATTCCTCGAAGCGGCGCACCCTGAGGAAGCAGTCGCGCAGGATGAGCAGGGTCCAGCGGTCGCCGATGACCGAGACCGTGCGCGCCACCGAGCACGCCTCGCGATCCAACTCCGTCCAGCGCATGGCAGCCCCTTCCGCTTTATCCTTTGACAAGTTCCGTTTCGGAACTCACCATAGCAAAGTTCCTTTTCGGAACTCAAGCGGCGAGGACCCCATGCCCGGAACCGTCGAGTTCTATTTCGACTATGGCAGCCCCTATTCCTATATCGGGCATCTGCGCCTGCCGGAGGTGCTGCGCCGGGCGGAGGCGACGGCGGCTTATCGGCCGATGCTGCTCGGCGGCGTGTTCCAGCTCACCGGCAACACCAGCCCTGCCTTCAACAAGGTGAAATGGTCGCACAGCCAGCGCGACCTCGACCGTTTCGTCGCCAAATACCAGGTGCCGTTCCAGCGCAACCCGTTCTTCCCGGTCAACACGCTGAAGCTGATGCGCGGCGCCGTGGTCGCGCTGGAGGAGGGCTATCTCGTCCCCTACACCGACGCGGTCTTCGCCGGCATGTGGCGCGATGCGCGCGACATGGGTGACGAGGCGGTCATCGCCGCGACGCTGCGGGCGGCCGGGCTCGACGACGCCCGCCTGCTCGCCCGCATCACCGAGGACGGCGTCAAGCAGACGCTCAAGGCCTGGACCGAGGCGGCGGTGGCGCGCGGCGTCTTCGGCGCGCCGACCTTCTTCGTCGGCGACGAGATGTTCTTCGGCCAGGATCGGCTCGATTTCGTCGAGGATGCGCTGCTCGGCCGCCGGCATCGCCGGGCGCCCTGAGCCATGGACGGCATCGATCTCGCCGATCCCGTCTTCGCCCGCGACGGCGACTGCTGGCAGCCGCATCCCGAGGCGAGCGGCCCGTTCCGCGGCCTGCATGGCGGCGCCGTCTCGGGGCTGATCGTCGCCGAGATGGAGCGCCAGGCGCGCGAGGAGGGGCTGGGCTTCATGCTGAGCGCCTCGGTCGTGCTGCTGCGGCCGGCGCCGGCGGCACCGCTGGAGACGCGCGTCGACATCCTGCGCAAGGGCGGGCGCAGCAGCGCGCTCGAGGCCACCCTCGTCGCCGACGGCCGGCTGATCGCCAAGGGCACGGCGTGCTGCGTCGCGCCGCACAGCGTGGCGGGGACGTCGGCCGAAAAACGGCGCCCGGCGGACGCCGCGGCGCTCCCCGCCTGGCCGCTGAAGCCGCGCTTTGCCCATCGCACCCTGTTCGACGCGCTCGACCTGCGCATCGACCCGGAGGGCACGAAATGGGGGCGGCTGCTGCGGCCGCTGATGCCCTATGACGCCGCTTTCGCGGCGGTCTTCGCCGTCGCCGACAACGGCCAGCCCTTCTCGCTCGACGCGCCGCGCGACGTGCTGAAGCACTACACCTTCCCCAATGTCGACATCGCGATCCACACCGCGCGTCCGCCGGTGGGCGATTGGATCGGCGTCAAGGCGCGCTCCGACTGGCGGCCGGAGGGCATGGGCCTCACCGAGTCCGAGCTCTACGACGCCGACGGGCGCTTCGGCCGCGCCTGCCAGACGGTCGTGCTGATGCCGCATGCCTGAGGAGAAAGCCATGACCAATCCGGCGGCGCTGATCATCGGCGCCGGCGACGCGCTGGGCGGCGCCATCGCCCGCCGCTTCGCGCGCGAGGGCTTTACCGCCTGCGTCGTCCGCCGCAACGCCGACAAGCTCGCGCCGCTGGTGGACGCGATCCGCGCCGAGGGCGGCGAGGCGGTGCCTTTCGGCGTCGACGCGCGCAAGGAAGAGCAGATGGTCGAACTCGTCGAGCGCATCGAGCGCGGGCACGGCGCGATCGAGGTCGCCGTCTTCAACATCGGCGCCAATGTGCGCTTCCCCATCCGCGAGACCACCAGCCGCGTCTATTTCAAGGTCTGGGAGATGGGCTGCTTTGCCGGCTTCCTGATGGGGCGCGAGGCGGCCAAGGCGATGGTGCCGCGCGGCCGCGGCACCATCCTGTTCACCGGCGCCACCGCCAGCCAGCGCGGCCGCGACGGCTTCGCCGCCTTTGCCGGCGCCAAGCATGCGCTGCGCGCGCTGGCGCAGAGCATGGCGCGCGAGCTCGGACCGCAGGGCGTCCATGTCGCGCACACGCTGATCGACGGCGCCATCGACACCGCCTTCATCCGCGACAATTTCCCCGAGCGCTATGCGCTCAAAGCCAAGGACGGCATCCTCGACCCCGACGCCATCGCCGAGAATTACTGGCAGCTCCACCGCCAGCCCCGCAGCGCCTGGACGCACGAGCTCGATCTCCGCCCCTGGCGCGAGGCGTGGTAGCCGCGCGACGCGCTTTGCGCGTCCTCGCGCGCGGGCTATTGCGGATGCGCCAGCAACCGCGATAGCCCGCTCCGTGCGGGCTGGCCTCACCTTGCCGCCGCCGCGCCGGCGGCTACACTCGCCGCCATGGCCGATGATCCCAAGGCGCGCCCCGCGATCCTGCTGCAGCCCGGGCGCCACCGCCGCGCCGAGGCCGGGCATCCCTGGGTCTATTCCAACGAAGTGACGATGGACGCGGCGGCGAAGGCGCTGCCGCCGGGCGCGCTGGTTAGCCTGCGCACCGCCGGCGGCGACCCGCTCGGCGTCGCCACCTTCAACCCGCATACGCTGGTGAGCGCGCGCCTCCTCGACCGCGACGTCAAGCGCCGCATCGACGAAGCGTTCTTCGCCGAGCGACTGGAGAGCGCGCTGGCGCTGCGCCGGCGGCTCTACGCCGAGCCCTATTACCGGCTGATCCACGCCGAGGCCGACGGCCTGCCGGGCGCCGTCATCGACCGCTATGGCGAGGCGCTGGTCGTGCAGATCAACACCGCCGGCATGGCGCGGCTGGAGTCGGATCTGCTCGCCGCCTGCGAGGCCGTGCTGGCGCCGCGCGCCGTCCTGCTGCGCAACGACAGCCCGGCGCGCGCGCTCGAGGGGCTCGAGAGCGAGCTGCGCCTCGCCAAGGGCGAGATCGCCGGCGCGATCGAGCTCGCCGAGAACGGCGCGCGCTTCCTCGCCGACGCCCGCGAGGGGCAGAAGACCGGCTGGTTCTTCGATCAGCGCGACAATCGCCGCTTCGTCGCCGCGCTGTGCTCCGGCGGCCGCGTGCTCGACCTCTATTGCTATACCGGCGGCTTCGCGGTGCAGGCGGCGATGGCCGGCGCCGACGCGGTGCTGGCGGTCGACCGCTCCGAGGCGGCGCTGGCGCTCGCCGCCGAGGCCGCCGACCTCAACGGCGTCGGCCCGCGCTGCCGCTTCCAGCGCGCCGAGATCTTCGGCATGCTCGACAGCCTCGCCGGCGCGGGCGAGCGCTTCGACGTGGTGATCGCCGACCCGCCCGCCTTCGTGAAGTCGAAGAAGGACCTGGGGCCGGGCCTGCGCGGCTACCGCAAGCTGGCGCGGCTGGCGGCAAGCCTCGTGGCGCCCGGCGGCGTGCTGTTCATCGCCTCCTGCTCGCACAATGTCGAGCCGCAGGATTTCGCCGAGGCGGTGCGGCGCGGCCTCGAGGATGCCCGCCGCACCGGCCGCATCCTGCGCAGCGCCGGTGCGTCGCCCGATCATCCCGTGCATCCCTGGCTGCCGGAAAGCGCCTATCTCAAGGCGCAGCTCCTGGTGCTGGATTAGAGGCGCCTTTCCTCGCCGCACCGTCCGGTTGCCCGGTCCCCGCGCCCATTCGCGGCGCCAAAATTGACACGAGCGTTCCGGTTGAGCTGGGTGTTGATAAACCCGTCGGACAGGCAATTTCCAGGAGACGGGAAGGCATGTTGGTGCGCATGGGTGTTCCGCTGGCGGTCGTGGCCATGGCTCTCTCGGCCTGTGGCACGACCACCGGCGATCGTGGCCTCTCCGGCGCCGGCATCGGCGCCGCGACGGGTGCGGTGGTCGGCGCCATCGTCGGCGGACCGGTCTTGGCGGCAGCCGCCATCGGCGCCGGCGCCGGCGCGCTGACCGGCATGGCGACGACGCCCAGCCAGGTCAATCTCGGCCGGCCGATCTGGGACCATTGAGGACGCCGGCGGCGCGGCGATGGCGACATC